>NZ_JAQFUL010000054.1:0-35384 GCF_027716265.1 Bacillus cereus group sp. Bc031 | reverse complement strand
GTTAGTTTGTCTAGCATCATAAAATAAAAATTGACGTTTCACGTTGTTTGTTTCGTTCAGTTTTCAAAGAACTACTTCGTCGCTCAGAAGCGACTTTATTAATATAACATTTTGTTATATTTTCGTCAACAACTTTTTTTCAAAAAGTTGTTTTTCGTTTGTTTTGCTTGTTACCTTTCGTGGCAACGAATATAAATATACCAGTTTGATTATTAAAATGCAATAGTTTTTCTAATAAAATTTTTAACTTAGTAAAAAAGTATAAAAACAGCACTTTTCTTCTATATAAATATAATTTCTTCCAACATCAACATCTAATCTCCACACTCATACTCAAATAAAGTGAAACTTTAATCAAGCCTCACCAATCGCGATAAAAAAAGCTTTGGAGAAATCTCCAAAGCTTAGTCTTGTTTATGACGCATAGCAGGGAATAATAGTACGTCACGAATAGATGGTGCATTCGTTAATAACATAACAAGACGATCAATACCAATTCCTAGTCCACCCGTAGGAGGCATACCATACTCAAGAGCTTCGATATAATCATCATCCATCATGTGAGCTTCATCATTACCTTGTTCGCGTTCTTTTAATTGCGCTTCAAAACGTTCTTTCTGATCAATTGGATCATTTAACTCAGTGAATGCATTTGCATGTTCACGTGCAACGATAAATAATTCGAAACGATCTGTGAATCGTGGATCTTCGTCATTCTTTTTCGCAAGTGGCGAAATTTCTACTGGATGACCGTAAATAAATGTTGGTTGGATTAATTTATCTTCTACTTTTTGCTCGAAGAATTCATTAATAATATGACCAACTTCCATTGTATCCTTAATTTCTACATTATGTTCTTTTGCAAGTTCACGCGCTTCTTCTACACTCATCGGATTCCAGAAATCTGCTCCAGAATGTTCTTTAATTGCATCTACCATATGAAGACGTGTCCATTCTGGTTCTAGATTAATTTCATAATCACCATATTGGATTGTTGTTGTACCTAGTACTTGCTTCGCGATATGAGCAACCATATTTTCTGTTAGTTTCATAATATCTTTATAATCAGCATACGCTTCATATAATTCAATCATCGTAAACTCAGGGTTATGACGAGTTGATACACCCTCGTTACGGAATACACGGCCGATTTCATAAACTTTTTCTAATCCACCCACAATAAGGCGTTTTAAATGAAGTTCAATTGCGATACGCATATATAATTCCATATCTAACGCATTATGGTGCGTGATGAAAGGACGCGCAGAAGCTCCACCTGCAATTGCATGCATCATAGGTGTTTCCACTTCAAGATAACCGTTGTCATCTAAGTATCTTCTTATTTCACGAATGATCTTACTGCGAGTAACGAATGTTTCACGGCTTTCCATACTTGTAATTAAGTCTAAGTAACGTTGACGGTAGCGTTGTTCAACATCTTTTAATCCATGATATTTATCCGGTAATGGACGAAGAGATTTCGTTAATAGCGTAAATCCCGTTGCTTTCACTGAAAGTTCTCCAACGTTCGTTTTGAAAATTTTACCTTCAATACCTACTAAGTCACCTAAATCTGCTGTTTTAAATAATTCGTACTCTTCATCTCCAACAGCATCTTTACGAACGTAAATTTGAACTTGTCCATGTAAATCTTGAATATGTGCAAATCCAGCTTTTCCCTTACCGCGTTTTGTCATAATACGACCAGCGATAGAAACAGAGATTTCTTTCTCCTCTAATTCTTCTTTAGAGAACTCTCCATATAGGCTTAATAATTCATTTGTTGCATTTGTACGTTCAAAACGTTTACCGAACGGATCGATCCCTTGCTCACGTAAGTTATGTAGCTTTTCACGACGAACAAGCAATTGGTCGTTTAATTCTTCGTGGTTCATGTTATCCATGGTATTGATATCACTCCAGCTCTATTAATTTTTACAATATATACAGTATAGCATTTTCTACTCAACTAGAAAAACTGCCAGCAACTAACTGGCAGTTCTTCTTTCTTTCACGTAATTATAGGAAGTGTATAGAAGAATGTCAATCTTCCCTTCCTATTATTAACCAACGTGAATTGTTTGTTGTTTCGCTTCTACTTCTTCTACAAATGTACCTAATACATTTGCAAGGTCTTCACGCGTATTACAAGCATTGATACCATTACGTACAGTTGCATTACCACGAATGCCCTTTAAATACCAAGCTGCGTGCTTTCTCATCTCTCTTACAGCGACATTTTCATTCTTTAAATCGATCAGACGATCTAGATGCAACATACATACGTCAATTTTCTCACGTACTGTCGGTTCCGGCATTAATTCACCAGTCTCTAAATACTTTACCGTACGATAAATCATCCATGGATCTCCAAGGGCAGCGCGGCCAATCATAACACCATCTACACCAATTTCATCAAGCATACGCTTTGCATCTTGCGGCGTTGCGACATCACCATTTCCAATAACCGGGATATTTACAGCTTGCTTTACTTGTTTAATAATATCCCAATCCGCTTTTCCTTCATACATTTGTACTCGTGTGCGCCCATGAACTGCTACCGCTTGTCCACCAGCACGCTCAACAGCTTTCGCATTCTCGATTGCGAAAATATGATCCTCATCCCAACCAATACGCATTTTTACTGTAACTGGTTTTTCTACAGCATCTACAACTGCCGCTACCATTTCATATATTTTATTTGGGTCTAAAAGCCACTTTGCTCCTGCATCACACTTAACGATTTTTGGTACTGGGCACCCCATATTAATATCAATGATGTCTGCTGTCGTATATTGATCTACGTATTTCGCAGCATCTACAAGAGTTTCTTTCTCGCCACCAAAAATTTGTAAACTTAATGGCTTTTCTCTCTCATCAATATATAACATATCTAATGTTCTTTTATTGTTCAGTAGTATCGCCTTATCACTTACCATTTCAGCACAAACTAGGCCTGCACCGAATTCTTTTACTGTCAAACGGAATGCAGAGTTACACACTCCCGCCATCGGTGCTAATACAACCGGATTTTTCATCTCAATATTTGCGATTTTTAACACTCGATTTACTCCTTCCTTCATGGTCACTTTGGCATTAGCTCATCTATCGAGACCTTTAATGCTTTAGCAACTTCCACTACAAAGTCTTGGGAAGGCGATCGATTTCCTCGCTCAACTTCACCTAAAACAGATACAGATACCCCTAATTCTTTTGCAAAACCTTCTTGCGTATAACCTTTTAGTTTTCGAAAAGCACGAATGCGTCTTCCCCATTTTTCTGCTTCCATACCGTTACTCCCTCTCGCCTTTTCATTTCTTCTACTTGTGAACGTGAAATGTTTTGTTTTATATCTTGATTAATCTCTAACAACGGAACGATAACAAAAGCTCTTTCGAACATCCGTGGATGCGGAACAATAAGATTCTCTGCTTCAATATTTTCTTGATTATATAGTAAAATGTCAAGGTCGATAGTCCTAGGTCCCCACCTAATTTCCCTTTTTCTTCCTAGATCATTTTCTACTTTTTGCGTTACTTTCAATAATTCTTGCGGTGATAAATTGGTAGAAATTTTTATAACTAAATTTAAAAAGCAACTTTGGTCAGTATAGCCAACCGGTTCCGTCTCATATACAGACGAAACATCCTCAACTTTGATATAAGGATTTTTATTCAGAAACTGAATCGCTTCAGTTAAATACGTATAACGTTCTCCAATATTTGAACCTAATGCAATGTAAGCTATATTATTCATGGACGTTCTCTCGTAATTTCTACCGCTACAGCACGATAATGTCCTGGTATCGGCGGATCTGGTTTAATTACCTTTATCGTACATCTTGAAATACTCTCATATTGTTTCAATATATCTGTAGCAATATTTTCAGCAATACTCTCTACAAGCTTATATGTTCTATCTTCTACAACTTTCCTACATAATTCGAAAAGCTCTCCATAATTAACAGAATGCTCTAAGTCATCACTTTCTCCTGCTTGTTTCAAATCCAATTCCACCGTTAAGTCCACTTTAAATCTCTGGCCTAATTTATTTTCCTCTGGGAATACACCATGATAACCGTAAAACTCCATATCATGAATATAAATTTTATCCAATTACTTTACCCCCTTACCAATCATCGCATCCATCATCTTAGCCATACGTGCCATTTCCTTCACATCATGAACACGAACAAACTCACAACCCTTTTCAATACCAAGACAAACGGTAGCTCCCGTCCCCTCAAGACGTTCTTCTACCGGCAAATCTAGCACATGCCCAATAAAGGACTTTCTTGAAGTACCTAAGAGAACTGGATAACCTAGTACGTTTAACTGTTCTAAATTACGCATCGCTTCTAAATTTTGTTCAGGTGTTTTAGCAAAACCGATGCCCGGGTCTAAAATGATATTCTCATCTCGTACACCAGCATCTTTAGCAATTTTAATACTGTCATATAAATCAGCAACCATATCAGCCATTAAATTACGATAATTCATGTTATCGCGATTATGCATTAAGATAATAGGTACATCGTAATGAGCCGCAACTTCAGCGATTTTCGGTTCCGCCTTCGCTCCCCAAACATCATTAATAATATGAGCACCAGCTTCGATTGCTTGTTTTGCAACTTCCGCTTTATATGTGTCGATAGAAATAGGCAATTTCACCTCTTTTGAAACAGCCTGAATCATTGGAACAACTCGTTTTATTTCTTCTTCCACTGACACTTTAGCAAAGCCCGGACGAGTAGATTCGCCACCAATATCAATAATATGAGCACCTTCATCTCGCATTTCTTTCGCATGGCGCACTGCAGCATCTACCTCGTTGTAACTCCCACCATCAGAAAACGAATCTGGTGTTACATTTAAAATCCCCATAATTAACGTTTTTTCATTTAAGTTCAATGTATATTCGCCGCAGCGCAAATCATAATCCCACTTCAAACTACACATCTCCTCTTCGTAATTCATTTCTGCTCCACAATTTCTCTCTCTGCATTTCATAAAGGTTCATAAATCTTTTTGTAACCATACCTACTTTACCCGGGAAATCTCGTCCCTCTATACGATTAAGCGGAACAATTTCTTGAATCGAGTTTGTTACGAAGACTTCATCGGCTGAAAGTAATTCATCTTTTGTAAAGAAACCTTCTTTTACTTCTATACCAATCTCTTCAGCAACCTTTATAATAAACGCACGAGTGATACCATTTAAAATCCCTGTTTCAAGCGAAGGTGTATATAAAATATCACCTTTCACAAAAAAGAGATTCGAAACAATACCCTCTGCAACATAACCTACTTCAGTCAGGAAAATCCCTTCCTTATTCACACCATTTCCAATTTCACGTTTCCCTAAAATGTTATTTAAATAATGGTGAGACTTCAAGCGAGATGCACCCTCTGGGGTATTTCTCACTTGATTTAAGATAACCCCTTCTTTTTCCACTACATCTCCCGGGGCCGCTAAAGGTTTTATAAAAACAATAATAGACGGCTCTTCATACATTTCTGTTTGCAATCCAATTTCATCTATACCCGCCGATACATTAAAACGGACATACGCATGCTCTAATTTATTCTTAACGATTAAATTCTTCAAAATAAGCATTACTTCATCTTTCGTCTTTGTCCATTTTATTTGCAATGTATCCAGCGCATCTATTAAACGGTCATAATGATCATCCAATAAGAAAGGATGACCATTATAAATACGAAAAGTCTCAAAAACTCCAAGACCATATAAATAACCATGATCATAAGGAGAAATTCTCGCTTCACTCGATTCTACATACTGACCATTTACGTAAATTAACATGATGTCACACTTGGACTATATTTACGAATGAAATTCTGCAACAACTCTTTCCCGTGAGAAGTCATAATAGATTCCGGGTGGAACTGCACACCTTCAATCGGTAATGTTGTATGGCGGAGCGCCATAATTTCCCCTTCTTCTGTCCAAGACGTTACCTCTAAACAATCAGGTAACGTCTCTTTCTTAACAATAAGGGAATGATAGCGTGTCGCGGTAAACGGATTAGGGATATCCGAAAAAATCGTCTTCTCATCATGATGCATAAGCGATGTTTTCCCATGCATTAATCGCTCTGCACGAACAACCTCTCCACCAAACACTTGCGCAATAGATTGATGCCCAAGACAAACCCCAAAAATCGGAATCTTTCCAGCAAAGTATCGAATAACCTCCATACTAATTCCTGCCTCATTCGGACTACATGGACCTGGCGAAATCATTAAAAAGTCTGGTTTCATATTCTCAATATCTGAAATAGTCACTTCATCGTTACGTTTAACAACAAGATCTTGTCCAAGTTCTCCAAGAAACTGCACTAAATTAAATGTAAAAGAATCATAATTATCAATCATTAATATCATTTCTCTCACCTAACCGTTTCTTCACTACGTTCTTTTGCACGCCATAAAGCAATCGCCTTTTTTAACGACTCTTTATATTCATTTTCCGGATTTGAATCAATTACAATTCCCGCCCCAGCTTGTACATGCGCTTTTCCGTCTTTAGCAAGAAGTGTCCTAATTACAATATTCAATTCTGTATCTCCAGAATAACTGATCCAACCGATTGAACCTGTATAAATCCCTCGGCGAACAGGTTCTAATTCTTCAATAATTTCCATCGTACGTATTTTCGGAGCACCCGTAATTGTTCCTCCAGGGAATACAGCCTTCACTAAATCGAAAGCATCTTTATCTTCTTCCACCTCACCACGCACATTAGAAACAATATGCATAACATGTGAGTATTTCTCAATTACCATAAACTCGTCTACTTCTACAGTGCCATATTTACAAACACGTCCTAAATCATTTCGCTCTAAATCTACAAGCATGACGTGCTCTGCTCTTTCTTTTTCATTCTCAATTAATTCCCTTGCCAATTCTTCATCCTCTTGCTCATTTGCCCCTCTAGATCTCGTTCCAGCAATTGGTCTTGTACTTACTTCAGTTCCCTGTTTCTTAATTAGCAACTCTGGCGATCCACTTACAATTTGAAAATCCCCGAGCTCCAAGTAACCCATATATGGAGATGGATTAATTTCACGAAGACTTGTATATATTTCTAGTGGGTGTGTTTGTAACGTTCTTTCTTGTCTTGTCGACAAGTTTACTTGGAACACATCACCAGCCCCAATATATTCTTGAATACATTCAACCGCCTTCATAAAGCTTTCTTCAGTAAAAGCAACTGCTTCATTTTTCTTTTCAGGGCACGCAAACGGTATAGTCACTTCCGGCGCTTCTGTTGCCCAAAGAATCTTCCATTCATTTAATCGCTCTTTTGCCTCTTCGTGCTTATCTACATAATGTGTAATAATCCATAATACTTTTTCTTTTTGATCATACACAAACACATCATCAAATAATAAAAAGAATATATCAGGTATATTAATATCATCTTCCGCAAGAGAAGGAAGTTTTTCAATATAACGGATGCAATCATAACTAAAGTAACCAATTGCACCACCTTGAAAAGGCGGGTATTCCGGATTATAATCCGTTTTCCATCGCTCCATATATTCCTGCATTAAATCTAATGGGTTTCCTTGCTTTATTGTTTCCTTACCACTTTCACTTATATGTAACGTTTCACCCTTCTCTCGGATTACCGCTACTGGGTTTAATCCCACGATGTTATAACGACCGCCACGTCCACTCTCTAACAAAATATGTTGCGGTTTATCCTTAGAAAGAAATTTATATTGCTTAAAGAAATCTAACTGATATGGAATAGAAAGCGCTAAAGATTTTCTTCGTTGCATATCAACACCCCGTCTTCTTTTATCCCACCCTCTTATATTAACCACTTCAAGCTACATTCGTTATGTATATAGAAGGGTTATATTCGAAGGCTAGTGAAAATAAATTAATGATACTACCTCTTATTTTACATGAAGTTTTCTAGTCATTCACTCTTTTCCTATTTCCAATCCAAAAAGAAAAAGCATCCTTTTTTAAGGATGCTTTTTCAATCACATGTAATTAAGACTCAAATTGATAAAGTGGTGTACTTAAATAACGTTCACCATTACTTGGGATAATAACAAGTACCTTTTTCCCTTTACCTAACTTTTTCGCAACTTCTGTCGCTGCATAAATAACTGCTCCTGAAGAGATACCAACTAAAATACCTTCCTCTTTAGCCACTCTTCTTGCGTATTCGAACGCTTGCTCTGTTTTCACTTGAATGATTTCATCATATACTTCTACATCCAATGTTTCTGGAACAAATCCAGCCCCAATTCCTTGGATTTTATGTGGACCCGGTTTTCCACCAGATAACACTGGTGAATCCGCAGGTTCTACTGCATAAATTTTAATATCTTTATATGCTTCCTTCAGCACTTCACCAGCACCAGTAATCGTTCCACCTGTACCAATACCTGCAATAAATGCATCTAATTGGTCGCCCATTTGCTCAACAATTTCTGGACCTGTTGTTAAACGATGAATTTCTGGATTTGATTGATTTTTGAACTGTTGCGGTATAAAGTAGCCATGTTCTTTTGCTAATTCAGTCGCTTGACGAATTGCTCCGCCCATTCCTTCAGGCCCTGGAGTCAATACTAATTCAGCGCCATAAGCACGTAATAAATTGCGACGCTCAACGCTCATTGTTTCTGGCATTACTAAAATTGCCTTATATCCTTTAGCAGCTGCTACCATCGCTAAACCAATTCCTGTGTTACCACTTGTCGGCTCAATGATTGTATCGCCTTCTTTTAATAATCCTTTTTTCTCAGCATCTTCAATCATAGCTAATGCGATACGATCTTTAACGCTGCTCCCCGGATTCATAAATTCTAATTTTAAGTATATATCTGCGCTATCTGATTCTACGATGCGGTTCAACTTAACGATCGGCGTTTTCCCGATTAATTCTGAAACTGATTGTGCCACTCGCATTCCTGTCACTCCTAACACCGAGTATTTTTATTGGTTTTGTCTATATTTAGATTTTGTCAGAAAATTCCCTGTTTGTCAATGTATTTAGAGGGTAAATTCCCTTATTACAAATTCTCAATTAAATTTGTAATATCTTCTTTAGAGAACTTGTATCGCTCATTACAGAAGTGACAATGAACTTCTGTTTCTTCTTCTTCTTCACGAACTTGCTCTAACTCCGTTTTACCTAAACTAATTAACACACTCTCGATACGTTCGCGTGAGCATGTGCAATTAAATTGAACATCCATCGTTTCTAATACTTTTACCTTATCTTCTCCAAGGACTGCATACAGTAATTCTTCTGGAGAAAGCCCTTGTTCGATCAATGTTGATACAGGAAGAATCTTCTGCAAACGCTCTTCAATGAATGAAATTGTCTCTTCCTGTGCACCCGGCATAATTTGAAGGATAAATCCACCTGCCGCTAATATGCTATCGTCTCCATTTACAAGGACACCAACACCTACAGAAGAAGGCGTCTGCTCAGAAACTGCAAAATAATACGTGAAGTCTTCTCCTAATTCTCCTGAAACAATTGGAGATTGACCAATAAACGGCTCACGCATACCAATATCTTTAATTACCGTTACAAATCCTTCAGTACCTACCGCTTGATATACACGTAATTTCCCTTGTTCTGTTCCTTCAAAGTCAACATGTGGATTCGTTACATAACCACGTACATCTCCATTTGCATGAGCATCTACTAAGATAGGACCAATCGGACCATTTCCTTCTACCTTAATTGTTAGCTTTTGGTCACCTTTTAACATTGCCCCCATCATTGTACCTGCAGTTAAAGAACGACCAAGTGCCGCTGAAGCTGTTCTCCATGTATCATGACGTCTTTGCGCCTCGCTTACCGTGTTTGTAGTACGTACACTATACGCACGCACTTCCCCATCAAATGCTAACGCTTTTACTAAATAATCTTTCATACTTATTTATTCACCTTTCTCATGCTGTAAATTTGCATTACGCTCGTATAACATATACAAACCTTTTAATGTTAAGAATGGATCTACAACATCAATTACATTCGATTCTTCTGAAATTAATTTCGCTAATCCACCTGTTGCAATAACTTTTGGTTCTTGTTTAGCTTCCTCTTTCATGCGCTTAACAATACCTTCCACTTGTCCAACATAACCATAAAGAATACCGGATTGCATCGCACTTACCGTATTCTTCCCAACTACACTGCTTGGTTTTGTAATTTCAATACGAGGAAGTTTTGCCGCTCTACTATATAAAGCCTCTGCTGAAATCATAATTCCTGGTGTAATAACTCCACCCATATAATGCTTTTCTTCGTTAATATAACAATATGTAGTAGCCGTACCAAAATCGACAATAATAAGCGGACTTCCATATAAGTGGATTCCTGCTACTGCATTTACGATTCGATCCGCACCTACTTCTCGTGGATTTTCATATTTAATATTTAGCCCCGTTTTTATTCCAGGACCTACTACAAGCGGCTTAATTTTAAAATACTTTTCACACATGCGCTCTAAAGCAAACATAATTGGTGGTACGACTGAAGACACGATAATACCTTTCACATCTTCAAACGAAAGACCCTCATGCTCAAGCAACTGTTTTACAAGCATTCCATATTCATCTTCTGTCTTATGACGATCCGTTTCCATGCGCCAATGTTGACGAAGTTCCCCCTCTTCAAACACGCCCAGTACAGCATTTGTGTTCCCTACATCCAATACAAAAATCATATTCTCACCACTTATCTTATTTAATCTATATTTGTGCAGTATGTATAAAACTTATAAAAACATCATATCACACATACTTATATAATCAGCTTTTCTATCCTCATCATTTTACAAAAAGATTACTCCCTATTTCAATTTTTAGTACCAGATTTATTTAAATTCTTTTTCTACTTAGTTCCCTTCTACAAATAAAAAAGGAGTGACTACCGTCACTCCTTCATCTCTTCTTACTTATCTTCTGATTCTTCATCGTCCTTCTTCATGTTGATGTTTACTTTCACATCAGCTGAAGATGTTGAACGTTCTGGCAATCTGCCATAGTCACATAAATGATTGATTTGCTCCGCATCTAACGTTTCTACTTCAAGTAACGTTTTCGCAATAAGATCTAGTTTATCACGATTGTCAGTAAGAATTTGTTTTGCACGAGCATAACATTCTTTCATAATCGTTTGCATTTCCATATCGATTTCGTGTGCAATCGCATCACTATAGTTTTGTTCTGAATGGAAGTCTCTTCCTAAGAACACTTGACCACCTTGTGAGCTACCAAATTGCATTGGTCCAAGCTTATCACTCATACCAAATTCCGTTACCATACGTCTTGCAATACCAGTCGCACGTTGGAAGTCATTATGAGCACCTGTACTTACTTCACCAAATACAATCTCTTCAGCTACTCGACCACCAAGTAAACCAGTGATTTTATCAAGTAACTCTGGTTTTGTCATGAAGTAACGATCTTCTTTTGGAAGCATTACTGCATATCCACCAGCTTGACCACGAGGGATAATTGTTACTTTATGAACGACATCAGCTTCATCAAGGACAACACCAATTACAGTGTGGCCCGCTTCATGGAAAGCAACGATATTACGTTCTTTTTCAGAGATAACACGACTTTTCTTAGCCGGACCTGCAATAACACGATCCGTCGCTTCATCAATGTCACTCATATCAATTTTCTTCTTATCTTGACGCGCAGCTACTAAAGCAGCTTCGTTTAATAAGTTTTCAAGATCGGCACCAGAGAATCCTGGTGTACGAGTTGCAATTGCTCTTAAGTTGATATTCTCATCAAGCGGTTTATTACGAGCATGCACTTTCAGTACAGCTTCACGGCCATTTACATCTGGACGATCTACTGTAATTTGACGGTCAAAACGACCTGGACGTAATAATGCTGGGTCAAGAATATCAGGACGGTTTGTCGCAGCGATGATAATAATACCTTCGTTGGCACCGAATCCATCCATTTCAACAAGCAATTGGTTTAACGTTTGTTCACGCTCATCATGGCCACCACCAAGACCAGCGCCACGTTGACGTCCTACCGCATCAATTTCATCAATGAAAATGATGCAAGGAGCATTTTTCTTTGCGTTTTCGAATAAATCACGTACACGTGATGCACCGACACCGACGAACATCTCTACGAAATCAGAACCACTGATAGAGAAGAACGGAACGCCTGCCTCACCCGCAACGGCACGTGCTAGTAAAGTTTTACCTGTACCTGGAGGTCCCACTAATAGAACACCCTTCGGAATACGGGCACCAACTTCAGCAAACTTACGAGGATCTTTCAAGAATTCAACTACCTCAACAAGCTCTTGTTTCTCTTCATCTGCTCCAGCAACATCTCTGAAACGAACTTTTTTCTTTTCGTCATTATATAACTTCGCCTTACTTTTCCCGAAGTTCATAACACGGCTACCGCCGCCCTGAGCTTGGTTTAATAAGAAGAAGAATAAAATGAAGATAATGACAAACGGGATGATAGAAGTAAAGAAGGTTACCCAAGCACTTGTTTCTTCTGCTGGTTGATACTTAACTTCAGCACCTTGCGCTTTATCATTAATTTTCTTTTGTAATTCCTCAGTATTTGGTGCATAAGTAACAAATTGTTCTCCCTGGCTAGAGTTATTAAATTGTCCTTTTACTTCAAACACACCATTTTTCGGTTGAAGCTGCACATTACGCACTTCACCTTTTTCTAGTTTAGTAATGAATTTATCGTAGCTAACTGATGTCGTTTTTTGTGTCGAACCATTAAAATAGCTCACGATTCCAATTACTACTAGGAATATCAGTAAATAAAAGATGGTATTACGGAAGATACGATTCATTCCTAACCTCCTCTCACGGCATAAACACTATAGTAAATCGTAACATAGAAAAACTTTCCTATACAATTGTGACGCCTGTATTTAATTAATTTGAGTAAACGCTTGGTTTTAATACTCCTACATAAGGAAGATTACGGTATTGCTCTTTATAATCTAATCCATATCCTACAACAAATTCATGCGGTACAGTAAACCCAACATAATCCGCTTTCAAATCTACCTTACGGCCTGTTGGTTTATCTAATAACGTAACGATTTTTACAGACTTCGCTTTACGATATTTAAATAGGTCTACTAAGTAACTTAGTGTAAGACCGCTATCAATAATATCTTCAACGATTAAAATATCGCGACCTTCTACAGAAGTATCAAGGTCTTTTAAAATTTTCACTTCGCCTGTTGAAACAGTTGAGTGACCGTAACTAGATACAGCCATAAAATCCATTTCAAGATATGTATCTGTTCTCTTTAATAAATCTGCCATAAATGGCATTGCACCCTTTAGTACACCAATCGCAAGAGGTACTGTGTTTTTATAGTCCTCTGCAATAATTGCGCCTAATTCGAGCACCTTTTCTTGTATTTGCTCTTCAGAAATTAATACTTTTTCGATATCTTGATTCATCATTTCATTATCCTCCCGGAAGACTCCTTGCTTTTGTAGTGAATAATCATATATTTATCCTTCTTTGCTGCCTCTTTCGAGATAGCAAATGCAGATCGCTTCAACAAGGGTAACCAAATAACATTCCCACTTGCATCACAAACGACCGGCCATTCTTCTCTTTTTTCTCTCGGTACTTTTGCTTCGATAAAAATAGCTTTTATCTTTTTGGTGCCATTCATACCTTGTATTGACATGCGATCTCCATTTTTTCTAGACCGAATACGAAGTGGATATGATATATCATTATACTTAGCAACAAATACTGTTTCATTCATGTCACTTGGTATATCTTCGCTCACCTCTGTTACAAGTTTATCCCCGTTCGATAGCGTAATTGTCCCGGGCACTGATAAATCTTGTAAGAAAGGAGAAACAATTTCTTGTTTAAATCCAAAGCTACACTCCTCGTATGCGCGAACAATTTTCAAATCACCTGGGAAATCAAGTGAACCCGAAGGCTGTGTCCGCTTAAAAAACTCAATCACTTTGTCAATATGTATAGAGGAAAGAGAAGATGGAATCTTATATTCATAAAGATAGTTTAATATTAGTTGAATCCCTCTTCTTTGTAAAGGCATAGACATGGATTCAAAGGCAGGAATTGATAAGCTAATTTGTTTATCACTTTTTTTTGTAATTACTTTATTCATTTTCTCAAAAGCTAATTCCTGCAAATACGCCTCATCCTCTTGCATCTGCATGCTAAATTTTTGGAATTTCTCATGCACTTGTGGGTTTTCTTCTTTCAAATGAGGAAGAACGTATTTACGTAATCGATTCCTTGTATATACTTCCTTTTTATTACTTGGATCTATACGAGGAATTATTTTCAGCTTATTACAGTAATCAACAATTTCTTCCTTTGTTACTCCAAGTAACGGCCTAATTAAATATCCATTATGAAAAGGACGCTTCACTGCAATTCCTGCATATCCTTTCGGAGTACTCCCTCGTACAAGACGCATTAAAATCGTCTCTACTTGGTCATCACCATGATGTCCAAGGGCTACATATCTCGCATCATATTTCTTCATTATTCTTTCCAAAAATGCATATCTGCATTCTCTAGCAGCAACCTGTGCATTCATCCCGTATTGCTGTTGATATTGCGACACATTAATTCTTATCGTTTCGCAAATAACTCCCAGTCCTTTACAAAGGTCCTGCACAAACTGTAGGTCCTCATGAGATTCATCACCTCTAAACATGTGATCCATATGCGCCACTACAATTTCAAACTGTTTTGCCGCTCTTTTTTCTAACAAATAATATAGAAGAGCCAAAGAGTCAGGACCACCAGAAACCCCTACAACAATTGTTGAGCGTTCCTTTAATACATCATGCTGCTTTACAAAGTCATCTACCTTTTCAACAAATGTATCTTTCAACTTCGTAATCACCTTTCATTAAACAAGAACAGCAACGTTAGTTACCTTGTTTATAATGGTACAACTTTTACAAACATTGTGCAAAAAAAAGATATACAAAAATTACATTTTTATCTTACATCATCCGTATATATTCACAAAAATAATAACATTATCTTTTAAAGCAAAAAAACCTAGGTATTCACCTAGGTTTTTAGAAAGAAACATTACACTTCAAGTTTCACTTTATTGCGCTTGCATTCCTACAATTGGAATGGTAGCCCACTTCGGCATATTTTTCTTCACTTTCGCTACTACAATAGTCATATCATCATTTATATAACCATCGCCAGATCGAATCACCTCTTCCATAATGATATCAGCAATTTCTTGCGGATCTTCAGTTTGTAACTCTTTAATTTTCCGCTTCATCCATAACTCGTGATTCTCCACATGCTGCGCGCCCTCAAAAATCCCATCACTCATCATAATAAGAATATCACCTGTTTTTAATTGCTCACCCACTACATCAACTTCAACATCCTCGATAATTCCCATTGGCAAATTACTTGCTTCAATTTTCAAAATATTATTTGCGCGTTTAACAAAACTCGGCGTCGATCCAATCTTTAAAAACTTCGCACTCGCATCCCGTAAATCTACCATAGCTAAATCTAACGTCGTAAACATCTCTTCTGTTGTTCTTAAAGAAAGAATAGAGTTAATAGACTTAATCGCTATTTCTTCATCAATGCCTGATTGAAGTATTTTTTGTAATAATTTCACCGTTTCTTTACTCTCCATATGAGCTCTTTGCCCATTTCCCATACCATCACTAATTGCAAGGGCATATTTCCCAACACTTAAATCCATCATCGCATAAGAATCACCCGAAACAAACCCACCGCCTTTCGCGGCTGTGGCCAAGCCGGTATCAAGGGAATACGTTTTTGCTGAACCAAATGATATTAAACTGTGCCCATTCGGATAAGAAGATTTTTCTTCATGTTTCACAACTATGTTTTCCTTCAGGATATCAGAAAGCATTGGTGCAACTAATTTTTCACACTCTCCATGTTCATTAGATGCAACTGGAATCAACATTTCAATATCAATACTTCCTCTATCTAAACAATAAATATCAACATGCTCTATTTCTACACCAAAATCACGAAACGCTTGCAGAATCTGTTCTTCCTGTACTTGATGATTTTCTCTTTCTCTTTGTATCTCCTTAGCAAAATCCTCCATAACTTTTGATACACCTAACAATTGCTCCGCTACTATTCTACGATTTTCTTTCATTTGTTTTCGTAATTTTTGTCCCTCATAGAAGTGATCTAATTCACCCGCTACTAAATCCGTCACTTTCTTGCCTCTTACGCAATGCTTGTCCCATTCACGAACTAACTTCCGATTATGCTGCAGAGTTCCTTCTTCCGTTTCACTCATTATTTGTTTCATATAATCATACGTTTTATCGAAATTAACTACCCAGCATTGGTCCTTTTTAAAGCATGTTTGACATGTTTTTGCAGTAATTGTACTTAAGAACAAATCTGCCTCCGTCTCTTTATCTTCCTCCTCCACATATCCATATACAGAAAAGCTATTAGATAAAGCAGCAAATACATTGGCAAATTGATTGATTTTATTCGCTGTAACATCACGCATTCTTCTTAAATACTGTTGTTGATCTTGCGAATGCTCCTGTGTGCCTGGCATAAATTTAGCAATACGATCCATAACAAGTTTCGGTGTTAATAAAAAGAAAGCAATCGCCATACCAGATTCAATTAAAGTTGTCACAATGTTTGTTTGCTTGTCTACATATAGCGTAATCAAGCTTGTCCCAATTAATAAACCTAAACTAACACCTAAGCGTTTCCCTTCTTTTAACAAACCACCAAGCAATCCAGAAAAGGCAAGCAGACTAAGTTGGGACAAACTAGAGACATTTGCTAAGCTTAATATTAACCCAGTGACGACCCCTACTGTAGATCCTGTAGCCGCTCCTGCGATAAACGCAAACACAAGCACTAAATACCTAGTAAAAATATGTTGAATAGAAGCGTCATATATGAACCAATCTGTTGTACCAGTTAAAACAGATGCTAGTAATATAATTAAACAAACAATTTCTTCTGTCTCTAACGCTTGTTGTTTCCCTTTTCTTTCTACTAAAAGCGGGACACTTTGTAAAAATATCATAGTTAATACGAAGCTAAGCCCTGCCTCAATCGTACTAACGAGTAAATCGTACATGGTAACAGTTTGTTGTGCAAAATATACGACAACTAAATGTGCAGTTAATGCGGAGATAAATACTTGGAATGGTACAAGTCCAACAGTTTTACGTGTAAACCGACTAAAGAAGATATTATAAATGAAGAAAGTAAAAATAGATGCAAAGGTAAAGAATAAATTATCTATCGAAACTGAAAGTGCGCCCCCCATTAGGGCCAAGAATGCGAGCGGCATTTTATCCCGCTTCATAACATAAACAGCAGCAAAAAACGGTAGTGCAAACGGTAAAATGTTTGTTAATATATATGCTCGTCCCAAAAGAAAACCAATAACAACAATAATGAATCCCCATCTAAAGAAAACTTGCTCAAACTTCATTCGCAACTTACTCGTCCACTTTACTCCTCCAAGCTGACCTTCATTCATTGCCAATGCACTTGTATTCATAGTATTCCTTCCTGCTTTAGGCATATTTTTAACACCACCTGCATAGTTTAATTACTGTCATTATAAAAGATGATTATTGGGATTTTTGTCAAAACAACAGTTTTCACTTTTATAATCGTTCGACTTTTTATTCGAAATAACTCTACATATATACACAGTATGTATTTTATTTTTAATATTTTAATCGAACATTCAGAAAATATAGGGTGATTTTGTAGAAGTGTTGTATGTCTTAATTTATTTAACAAAAAAGATCATGCGCATTTGCATGATCTTTTTAGATGACCCGTACGGGATTCGAACCCGTGTTACCGCCGTGAAAGGGCGGTGTCTTAACCACTTGACCAACGGGCCGTTAAATTAAATATAGCGGCGGAGGGGATCGAACCCCCGACCTCACGGGTATGAACCGTACGCTCTAGCCAGCTGAGCTACACCGCCATGTCGTCTTATTTAACGGACAATTAGTATCTTACCTCAGATATAATTTAAAGTCAACACATCTTGAAAACTTTTTTAAAAATATATTTTCACATATAAAAAAGCACCCTGAGCAATCGCCCTGGGCACCTCTCTATATTCTAAGAATTAAACGTTCTTATTATCCGCGACGTGCGCCACGGCCACCACGTTTAGATTCAGTGTTACGCTTTAAAGAAGTTAAACGATCTTCGCTATCCTTTAAGAAACGTGCCATCTTTTGCTCGAATGTTTCTTTTGGAGCACGGTCGTTACCGCCACCACGGTTATCTCTGTTGAAAGAACGATTACGTTGTGGACGTCCAGAACGTTGTTGATCACCACCGCGTTGGTATTCACCACGTGGACGATCTCCTTCTGTTTTTTCACGCTCTTTCGCTTTTTTAATAGATAGACCAATCTTACCATCTTTTTCAACGTTAATAACTTTTACTTCTACTTGGTCGCCCACTTTTAAGTGATCGTTAATATCTTTCACATAATTATCAGCAACTTCACTAATATGAACAAGACCCGTTAAGCCTTCTGGCAGCTCCACAAAAGCCCCAAAATTTGTAATACCTGTTACTTTACCCTGTAACTTGCTGCCTACCTCGATTGACATAAAAAAAATGCTCCTCCTTAGTGGTTAAAAAGTCAAATTTTACTTTATTATATATAATCCTAAAATATAGTGTCAATAAGACATACTCTACTTAGAAACAGGAAAAATTATCTCCCCTTTTCCAGAGAAGAAATAATCCCTTCTAGCAATCTTTAATACGTACTCTTCATCATTTAACTTTTGAACTTCGTCTTTTAGACTCTTTTCTTTGTTCGTTAATGAATCCAGTTCTTTTTTCATGTCCTTAACTTTTGCTTCTTTTGCTTTAATGGAACTGTTTTGTTGATAAAACGTTACACTAATACTCGCAATAATTGTAAAAGCAAAGACAAGAAAAACCGCTAAACGGCGATAAAGTCGCTTCCTGTTCTCATCCGTTTGTATTATATGCTCTTTAACAGGATTTGGACTCTGTTTTTCGATTGTTCTTTGTCTCAGTTCCCTCATTTCCGAGGTCCCCCTAACTTCTTTTTTATACGCTCCCATAATTGGAAGATATGTCCCTTCAATTTTGCTATATATTGCAGGAACCCTACATGCTTCATTATAAAAAGTTTAACACGATTAGGGAGAAGTTTCCATATGAGCGAAGCAATAAATCGAACAGGCCAGAAAAAAACTTTCCATATGAAAAGTAATATCCAAATCACCATTTTCCATAACACATGTCCAATTGAAAGCAGTATACGAAATAAGAATAATATAAATGCAATAAATAGCTGCGCTATAATAATAACAGGTTTTATCATGAGTAGCTGTATAATTTGAACAAAAAAGTGTGTTGTTTGCACAAAAATATAGATGAGAAAATTTAACAGTCTCATGTATATTGCTTTCAACATGCTTTGATATGCCGCAAAACCACATAATAACGCTAAAAATACATATATACGTAGTTCAGCTTCATTTACAAGAAGTAATACGTAAAAAACGAATAATGCTTGGACAATCCAAAATAGTATATCATGTATAAATACAATCCAACGCTTACGTTCTTGACGTTTTAAAAATCGTTGGTATGTATCTAAAGACGCTCCAATCCAAGCACCCATTCCGATCATTGAGAGCATCGTATACAACTGAATTGTTAGACTCATTTAAACAACTTACTAAAGAAGCCTTTAGTTTTCTCCCCTTGATTCTCATCAATATACAGCATCTCATGAACTTTCCCTTTAATCGATACAACACCTTTTTCTACATCTAAATTTTTCATTTGCAAATTTTGACCGCGAATTGTTAAAAAGCCCATTACGGTCTCAAGTAAAAACTCTTCGCTATCAAAACTCTCTACCTGCTTTACACCGGTAATATCAATTACACGTCTGCCACGCATAATAATATCATGCTCTACAGAAACATTTTGTTGATTAGAAGACATAGGTGAGTAACCATTATTCACGTAAATCCCCCCATACATTTATACTAGCTAATAGTAATGTATGAAGGGATAATCAATTTTAGAACAAGCCTTCTTCGGCCTTTACTTTTTCTTCACGAACTAAGCTATACATATTTGCTGCATCTTCTTTTTTAGTCGTTTCTTTCAATTCATTTATTTTTACAGTTACTATTTTTTGACCAAAACGAATTGTTAATTCATCAGCTACTTTTACATCTGAACTTGCTTTTGCCACTTGACCATTAATGGATATTCTTCCTTGATCAGCTACTTCTTTCGCCAATGTTCTTCTTTTAATTAAACGTGATACTTTTAAAAACTTATCTAGACGCATATTAAATCCCCCTATTAACGCTCTGTTTGTTTTGCCTCTTCCCAGAAAATATCTAACTGCTCTAATGATAAATCTTGCATCTCTTTCTTCATTTCAGCTACCTTTGCTTCCATGTATAAAAAACGACTGACGAATTTCTCATTTGTTGAACGTAACGCTTCTTCTGGATCTATTTTATAATGACGAGCTATATTAACAAACGCAAATAGTAAATCGCCAAATTCACTTAACATCTTCGCCTCATCCATGTTTGTAACTTCTTGTTGGAACTCTTGCCATTCTTCTAAGGCTTTCTCTATCATCGGCTGTACATCAACCCAATCGAAACCAACCTTACCAGCTTTTTTCTGGATTTCATAAGCGCGTAGTAACTGCGGCAAACTTTTTGGAACCCCATTTAAAACAGATTCTTTTACAAACCCTTTTTCTTGTTTTTTAATTTCTTCCCAATTGGCAATTACTTCATCGGCATTATTTACATCCGTATTCCCAAATACATGCGGATGACGACGAACCATTTTCTCAGATAAAGTTCGAATAATATCATCTATAGAGAACCAACCTTCGTCCTCTCCGATTTGGGCATGAAGCATAACTTGTAATAATACATCACCCAGTTCTTCTACTAAGTGATCATCATCCTCTTCATCAATTGCTTCTAATACTTCATAAGCTTCCTCAATTAAATATTTCTTTAAAGATTGATGTGTTTGCTTTTTATCCCATGGACAGCCATTCGGGCCACGAAGATCTGCAATAATTTCTCTAAGCACATCAAACTGTTGATACAAGGATGCACGTTCCTGAACTGGTGGTATGTACACACTCGTTAAATTATTCAACTCCGTTTCATGATCTAACATGTACAACGGCACCTTTTTCACTTGCTCAAATGAAGTCCCTGCAGCTGTTACGATATACACTTCATAATCATCTGGCAGCATCTCCATTAATGTTAATTTCACATCTGATGCAACGAATGCGTCATATACCTGGCAAAAGATTAAGTGTTGACGTAATTCTAATTGTCCTCTTTCAAATGATGTAGCGTCAATTAATTGGAATCCTTCAATCGGATCAATCTTAAGACTTGCAAACATAGGATCAAGGAAACTTTGCCCACCTTCAATTCGCACTTCAATATTCGCTACTTCACTTTTTTCCAATAGTAGCTGAACCGTTCTTTCCGCTACAAGTGGATGCCCTGGAACAGCATAGATGATTTCTGCACCTTCAGCTTGTTTTAGCAATGTATTCGCAATTGTTTCATATACAATTTCAAATGTATCATGTGCTTCATATACATTGTCAAAAGCAGTATATCGTATACCTTCTTTCTCTAACTCTTCTATAACGGGATGTTCCTTCGTTCTAACAAACATGTGATCTGCTTCTTTTATTTTTCTATATACACCCATCGTTAACTGATCTAATTCACCAGCACCTAATCCTAAAATAGTAATGATTCCACTCACAACCTGTCACCTCTATCCACTCTTCTTCAATGAACCTTCTTTTTTCTCTTTTTTCATAACGGTTCCTATTTCTGTTTTTGTAAATACACGTAATTTTAAAATGAAAAACATATATGCCAATCCGCCGATGGCTACACCTAACAACGCCTCAAGTGTTGCAACACCTCTATGACTTGTATCCATTACTAATCCAGACATTTGCAATACACGCATAAACATTATTAGTACAAATCCCATACCGATACCACTAATAACTATACCTAACATATTCCGTTTGTCGATAAGCGATTCGGATACAGCTCGCATAAGTAATACACTATTTAGTATAGAAATTACAATTAACGCAACTAGCGTCGCAATTGCAGCTCCCTTCACACTAAAATATGGCATTAATATATAATTTAAAGCTAACTTTAAACAACCGCCAAATATAACGAATATTGCTGGTTTTAATGTTTGTCCTAACCCTTGCAAAATAGAAGCAGTTGTAATCGACAATGAACTAAATAAAATAGATAAAGATAAAATAGATAAAACATCTGACCCATCACTATTTTCAAACAACATAATATTCGTAGGTTGGATAATACAAGTTAATCCAATGGCTGCTGCAAATCCGATAACAAATGTTATTTTCATCGCTAACCTTACCTTTTCTCGAATAAAGGTAAGATCCCCTCTTTCCTTCGCTGCTGTAATAATTGGAATAAGCGACAACGAGAAGGAAGTTGTCACGACAGTACCCAATTGCATAAGCGGGATACTTCTGTCATAAACACCTTTTAACACCTTTGCACTTTCAACTGGCTCTCCCGCTCCAATAAGTAGAGAATAGAAAGAAATAGAATCAGCCATTTGTATAAAAATAAGCACTAAGTTACTAACACAAATCGCTAACCCCTGCCAAAACAGGATTTTTATAATCTTCTTTTTCCCTTTAATCCTCTTTACACTTTTGAAGAATATAGAACGAAAGTCATGACGCATATAAAGTATAAGTACGATAATCCCAATCAATCCACCTGCGATTGAACCGAGCATAGCACCTGCACCAACTGTATATAAATCAAATTCGTGAGCAATTAGGAATAGAGATAAAAATACAATAATAGAAACACGAATCGTTTGTTCTATCACTTGCGAAACAGCTGTTGGCATCATATTATTGAATCCCTGGAAATATCCTCTTGCTACAGATAAAAACGGCATCAATATGAATGAAAAGGAAATAACGCGTAATAGCTTATCTAAGTGTATATCGCCCATAGCTATCGCAATTGCTTCGGCACCAAAGAACAATGTAAAAAATCCTATGAAACCAATCCCTAATAAAAACCAAAAAGATACACAAATAATTTCCTCTGCTTCTTGTTTTTTCCCTCGCTCTAATCGTTCCGCAACCATTTTTGAAATTATAATAGGGAACCCATAAGTAGCTAAAATTAAACAAAATCCATAAAATGGATAAATTTGTTGGTAAATATAAAAACCAACGTCACCCGCTATATTTTGATATGGAATACGGTAAAAGGCGCTTAATACCTTTGTAACAAAACTTGCGATTGTTAATATAATAGCCCCACGCCAAAAGGCTTGATACTTCTTCGATTCCATGCAAGAAAACTCCTTTTTCTATTCTCACCCCTCGTATTATATCATAAAGAAAAGGACAAGCTTCCTTACCTACACAAGTAAGAATACGTTCGTGCAACGTTAGAAATATTCAATGAAAAAAGGTAGCAAAGCGCTACCTTCATTCAATATACATATATCTCCAAATAATTGATTTCTCAAGAAGAAATATCATAATTAGGAAAGATTGCTACTTCTAAAATCATACACCTTTACTGTTCCATTTGTTTCGCTAAGAAACTGGCAGCAGTATTGACCGCCTTGTGCTCTATTTCGCTTATAATCGCTTCTTTTGAAAAAATAATGACAGCCCCAATTGGGTCTCCATTTGCAACAATCGGCCCAACTGTATAAGAATGAACCTTTTCTGTTACACCATCAATAATGGAAATATCACTTTCGTCCGTCATAATAACAGACTTTCTTTCTTCCATCGTTTTTTCAATTAGATCGCCAACGCTTTTATTTAAGTATTCTTTTTTTGATACACCTGATACTGCGATAATAGAATCTCGATCACATACAAGCACATTATGTCCTAAGCTATCATATAAAGCATCTGCATATTCTTTTGCAAAATCACCTAGCTCGCTAATTGGAGAATATTTCTTTAAAATTACTTCTCCATCGCGATCTACAAATATTTCTAGTGGGTCCCCTTCTCGAATACGTAAAGTTCTACGAATTTCCTTCGGGATTACTACCCTACCTAAATCATCAATTCGACGTACAATTCCAGTTGCTTTCATTCTAATGCTGCCTCACTTTCTACTGATGATGAAAGTGGTGAATTTACCTGTTCATGTAAAAATCACCAACTGTTAGACATAGTATTTTACACATTAGTTCTTCTATGCACGTCGAATTGCATTTTTTTATCTAATATTAGGCATTTATGACTTCTTTTTTTACATCTGGCAAGCCTTTTAATAAATTTTCAGCAATTGTTAACCACTTCGATGTCTCTAAGCCATTTGTTTTCATGACGATTTTCAATTGTGATCCTTCCATTCCTAGACCGATCATTCGTCCAAAACTATTTCCAAGCATGAATAATTTTCCGCCATCAATGTTTTGACTCGCTTGTTCTGAGAACAGAATTGTTACTTCAAATTTATTTTGCTTAATTAATTCAATTTGTTCTTTCATTGCTAATACTTTAATATTTGCGATTTGCAATAAGTAACCAACTTCTTGCGGGTAATCACCAAATCTATCTATCATCTCTTTCTGCAACTCTTCAATATCCTCAATTGCAGAAACACCTCTAAACTGTTTATACATCATAATTTTTTGTTTACTATCAGAAATATAAGCATCCGGTAAATATGCATCTACTTCTAAATCAATTTCAACATTAACTGTATTTTCAACTCCGTCTGTTCCTCTACGCTGTTCAATTGCATCTTTTAACATTTGAGAATATAAATCAAATCCGACAGAATCAATAAATCCATGTTGTTCGGCTCCTAACAAGTTACCAGCACCACGAATTGATAAATCTCGCATCGCAATTTTGAAACCAGATCCAAGCTCTGTGAACTCCTTAATGGCTTGCAGGCGCTTCTCCGCAACTTCCGATAACACTTTATCCCGTTTGTATGCAAAGTAAGCATATGCAACACGATTAGAACGTCCAACACGCCCACGAAGCTGATACAACTGCGATAATCCCATACGATCTGCATCAAATACAATTAATGTATTTACATTTGGAATATCTACACCCGTCTCAATAATCGTTGTACTTACAAGAACATCATGCTGTCCTTCTAAAAACGATAGCATAACAGACTCTAATTCACTCTCGTTCATTTTCCCATGTGCATAAGTTACACGCGCATCTGGAACTAACATCGAAATTTCATCTGCTTTTCGTTCGATATCCTCTACACGATTATATAGGAAGTAAACTTGACCACCTCTTGCAAGCTCCCGTTCTATCGCTTCTCGCATTAATGCTGGATTATACTCTACTACATATGTTTGAACCGGGAAACGATTTTCCGGCGGCGTCTCAATAACAGATAAATCACGCACACCAAGCATAGACATATGGAGCGTACGCGGAATCGGAGTTGCCGTTAATGTTAATACGTCAACATTTGCTTTTAATTGTTTAATTTTTTCTTTATGCGTTACACCAAATCTTTGTTCTTCATCAATAATAAGAAGACCTAAATCTTTATAAGTAACATCTTTAGATAAAATACGGTGCGTTCCGATTACAATATCTACTGTGCCATCTTTTAAACCTTTAATTGTTTCATTTTGCTGCTTTCTCGTACGGAATCTACTTAATAATCCTATATTGATTGGATAATCTTGAAAACGCTCTCGAATTGTTTCATAGTGTTGTTGTGCAAGGATCGTTGTCGGCACTAAAATTGCAACTTGTTTTTCATCCATAATTGCTTTAAACGCCGCACGAATAGCTACTTCCGTCTTTCCATATCCTACATCACCACAAAGAAGCCTATCCATCGGACGTCCACGTTCCATATCCTTTTTAATCTCTTCAATAGAACGTAATTGATCCTCTGTCTCTTGATACGGGAAAGAGGACTCGAATTCTTGTTGTTCTGCCGTATCCGGTGTATATGCATAACCCTTTGAAGCTTCGCGCTCAGCATATAGTTTAATTAGGTCATCCGCAATGTCTTGTACAGATTTTTCAACTTTCGTTTTGACCTTCTTCCAATCATTCCCACCCAATTTATAAACTTTCGGATCCTTACCCTCAGATCCTACATATTTTTGCACTTGGTCAATTTGTTCAATTGGAACGTATAACTTATCATTACCTTGATATTTAATATTCAAATAATCTTTATGAACACCATTAATCTCTAATGTTTCAATACCTAAGAATTTACCTATACCATGATTTACATGAACTACATAATCCCCAACTTTTAATTCCGAATAACTTTTAATACGTTCAGCATTCGATAACTTTTGCTTACGTTGTGATTTTTTAACTTTCTTATGAAAAAGCTCTTTTTCAGTAATGACAACAAGCTTTTGCATCGGCATTTCAAATCCTGCATGTAAATCACCTACAGCAATTTGTAACCTTCCAGGCAATAATATATCTGTACCTTCTACAATATCTGCCTCAATATCATAATCACTTAAAATATGTTGTAGTTTTTTCACACGTTCATCATCTGTACCTAACACAACAGTCGTAAAATGCCCTTCGTTCCATCTATCAATTTCAGTTTTCAACAACTGCATCTGCCCATGGAAATCTTGCATTGTTTTACATGTCACATTCACAATGTTTTGCGGATGTGTATGTGCTATATGACGTAAGAATAACGTTAAATATACAAAACTTCTTTTTTTATGATGAAGAAATTCTTCAAACGAATGAGAGAAAGATAAATCTTGAATGATTGTTCCCTCACCGAGAAGGGATATATACCATTCCGCCTCTTCCGTTTCAAGATGTGATGCTGTTTCTTGAATACGTGAAATCTCATCTAGAATCACAACACCATCTTCTGGTAAATAATCTATCAGACTAGCAGGTTCGTTATAGAAAATAGATAAATATTTAAACATCTGTTCTATACTTTGCCCGTTTTTTAACATCTCAATTTCATGACTTACCGTCTCAAGCACTGTAGTCTTCAACTTATCATCAGAAAGTTTTTGCATCGTCTTAGTCAGACCTTCTTCAAGATGCTTAATTCCTGATTTCAATTCTTCCTGCGAAAATAAAAACTCTGTTGCTGGACCAAATCTAACACTTTCTTTTTTATCTTGAGAGCGCTGTTCATCCACATCAAATAGTCGAATAGAATCGACTTCTGTATCGAAAAATTCAATACGAAATGGTAACTCTTCAGTTAGTGGATATATATCTAATATTCCCCCACGCAAACTAAATTCTCCAGGAGCTTCTACCATAGACTTACGCTCATAGCCAATATGATGTAAAGTATGCAAAAATGTATCTAAATCAATCTCTTGCCCTAGACTGATTTCGATTTGCCTTTGCTTCCACAACTCTTTCATTGGTAAAAATCTGCGTAGTCCTGCAACTGGTGCTACAATAATCCCATGCTCTCCTGCAGCTAAGCGATTTAACACTTCAATACGTTGCGCCTTCAATTCTGGGCTTGCAACACCAAGTTCTGATGCTATCAATTCATTTACTGGATATAGCCATACATCTTTTTCACCAAGTAACGCCACTAAATCTTCATGTACTTTTTGTGCTTGATATAAATTATGCGTCACAATAAGTTGTGATTTTTTTGTTTTTTTATATAAGGCCGCCATTAATAACGAACGAGAAGAGGTTGCCATACCTGATACAAGTTGCTCTTTTAAACCATCTTCTAATCCATTAATGACCGATTGGATCTCTTCATTTTTATAAAATTGCTCTAATAAACCTATCATTTTCAAAACCCCTCTCAACATAAAAGAGCAAGCCACTATATTTTATGCAAATATTTCGGAAAAAGAAAACAGAAAAATGCTTTGGACATGCCAAAGCGACAACATTTTATTGCAGAAATTTTTCATATTCATAATACTCAGGATAAGATGCGAGCGTTTCTTGACACAATTCACAAATCGTTTTTATATATATATTTCCATTCTCATGAAAATGAATCATTTCTACTACTTCTTGCTCTGTTAGTTGAAATAAAACGTCGCTATATACTTTTTCTGCGGTAACGGAGCCTACATTACTCCCGCAATGTCTGCAATAATAATACCCTTCCATACTAGCCTCCTAAAAATCCAATTACTGCTAGTATGGGTAAAAATAAAATAAAATATTCCCAATCGTACTCTTAACTATTGAAAGTATTCATAATTTGAAGAAAAGGTTTATTTAACCATTCTTCACATGCATCTGCTGCTTTTTCAATAGAATGATTTACATCAGGAATCTCTTCTGATGTAAAACGTCCTAATATGTAATCTACTACCTTCATTCCATTTTTCGGACGATCGATTCCCATGCGGATACGTTGAAACTCTTGTGTTCCTAAATGTGAAATTGTTGATTTCACACCATTATGTCCACCCGCACTGCCTTTCATACGAAGGCGTAATTTACCTACAGGGATGTCTAAATCATCGTACAGAACAACGAAGTCCTCTACATCAATTTTATAGTAATCCATTAACGGACGAATACTTTCCCCAGATAAATTCATATATGTAAGTGGCTTTAATAAGATTACTTTTTCTCCATTAACAAATCCTGCACCAAATACTCCTTTAAACTTTTGTTCGTTCAAAGAAATATTCCAACGCTTTGCAAGTTCATCAATCGCCATAAATCCAATATTATGCCTTGTTAATTCATATTCTCTACCTGGGTTCCCAAGTCCTACTATCAATTTCATTCTTGTACCACTACTTTCTTTTTTCGATACGAAAAGACGTAACCAATCTTGGTTACGTCTCATTCTATCCAATTAATTGAATAATACACTTACAGATTCTTCTTCGTATACACGAATGATTGCTTCTCCGATTAGCGGAGCAACTGAAAGTTCATGTACTTTGTCGATTATCTTCTCTTCTGGTAATACGATAGAGTTCGTTACAACTAACTCTTTAATATTTGAGTTTTGGATACGCTCAATTGCTGGACCAGATAATACTGGGTGTGTACAGCAAGCATATACTTCAGAAGCACCGTTCTCAACAAGAGCGTTTGCTGCTAATGTAATTGTACCAGCTGTATCAATGATGTCATCAATTAAAATTGCTGTTTTACCTTCAATATTACCGATAATGTTCATTACCTCAGATACGTTCGGACGAGGACGACGCTTATCAATAATAGCGATTGGTGCTTTTAGGCGATCTGCCATTTTTCTAGCACGAGTTACTCCACCGTGGTCAGGTGACACGATTACGATATCTTTAAGACCTTTTGTTTCAAAGTAATCTGAAAGAATCGGTACACCCATTAGGTGGTCAATTGGGATATCAAAGAACCCTTGAATTTGTGGAGCATGTAAATCTAGAGTGATTACACGAGTTGCACCTGCTGTTTCAAGCAAGTTTGCTACAAGTTTCGATGTAATTGGTTCACGAGAACGCGCTTTACGGTCTTGACGCGCATAACCATAGTAAGGAATAACAATATTAATTGTTTTTGCAGATGCACGCTTTAATGCATCGATCATAATAAGTAATTCCATGATATGTTCGTTTACTGGGAAGCTTGTAGATTGAATAATGAATACATCGCAACCACGGATACTTTCTTCAATGTTAATTTGAACTTCTCCATCACTAAAACGATCAACAGAACATTTTCCTAGTCCTACTCCAATATGCTTTGCAATTTGCTCAGCAAGTTCCTTATTAGAGTTTAAAGAGAATACTTTCAAATTAGAATTTAGATATTGAGTCGACATCTAGATTAACCCTCCACATTATGATTTTTTCTTATTCAGCAATTGATCAACATAGTCTTCTTTGTTAACTTGACGTGCACGTGCTACAGACAATGCTTTTGATGGAACATTCTCTGTAATTGTAGAGCCTGCTGCCACATAAGCACCGTCTTCAACTGTTACAGGAGCAACAAGGTTTGAATTACATCCAATAAATACCCCGTTACCAATCACAGTTTTGAATTTATTCTTACCGTCATAGTTCACCGTAATTGAACCACAACCAAGATTCACGTCTTCTCCAACTTGTGCATCCCCGATATAACTTAAGTGTGAAGCTTTACTTCTATTACCAAAAACAGTTTTTTTGATTTCCACGAAGTTTCCAACGCGTACTTCATCTCCAATAACTGAATCTGGGCGAATATGTGCAAATGGGCCAACCGATACTTCTGTACCAAGCTTACTATCATGTACAGTAGATTGACGAATTGTCGTACGATCTCCAATTTCACTATCGCGAATTACTGTATGCGGTCCAATCTCACAATCAGAACCAATTACAGTGTTCCCCTCAATAATTGTTCCTGGATGAAGAACTGTATCACTACCGATAATTGCATCAGCAGAAATATACGTGTTACTTGGATCAATAATAGTAACACCATTTACCATGTTCTTTCGGTTGATACGGTTTTTCATAATAATTTCCGCTTGCGATAGAGCGACTCTGTCGTTAACACCTAACGTTTCATCGAAGTGCTCTGTTTGATAAGCTGATACAATATGACCTTCATTTTTTAAAATTTCAATAACATCTGGCAGGTAATATTCACCTTGTACGTTATCATTTGAAACTTTAGAAAGTGAAGCGAATAAAGCTTTATTATCAAAACAATACGTACCTGTATTGATTTCTTTAATAGCTAATTCTTTCTCATTTGCATCCTTATGCTCAACAATCTTTTCAACATGACCATTCTCATTACGAACGATACGACCATATCCAGCAGGTTCTTCTATGTAAGCTGTTAATACCGTTGCCATTGCCCCTGCTTCTTTATGTTGCTGAAGTAATGCTTCCATCGTTTCAGCAGTTATTAGCGGTGTATCACCACAAATAACTAAAGTTGTTCCTTCTTCGTTTGCAAGTACACTTGCAGCTTGATCTACAGCATGCGCTGTACCAAGTTGTTCTGCTTGTAATGCAAACTCACTTACGTTTCCTAGCTGTTCTTGTACCATTTCAGCACCATGTCCTACGACTGTTACAAGTTTCTGCAATCCTAATTGAGATACTTGATCGACAACATGTTGTACCATAGGTTTTCCACATACAGGATGAAGCACCTTGTATAGCTTAGACTTCATACGTGTGCCTTTACCTGCCGCTAGAATCACTGCAAATCTGTTTGACATATAGACCCTCCATCGCAACCTATTTATCCATTAACGATATTATCCTAAATCATCATATATTTCAAGAAACACATTTTAACTATTAAATTTTACCATAATTCTTATAAGATGTTTTACTCTTTAGTATCTTTTTTAAGAAATAAGCTATACTATTTAAAATGATTTTGAAAAAATTAGAAGTTCCCCTCTTTATTTTATTTAATTCGGAATTTTCTAAACGAGATATATGTATAAACAAAAAAAAACAAACCCCTGTAAATGCTTACAGGAGTTTGTTGCAAAATTATAGGGCTTCCTTTAAAAAGCCCTTTTCATTCGAATTTTACGAAGCGCCCGCTTCTTCAAACTCAACCTCTTCTAACTCGCCTAAACGATGATACTCTGTTAAAACCGCATCTTGAATTTTAGAGCGTGTACCAGAATTAATTGGATGTGCAATGTCACGGAATTCTCCATCTGGAGTACGTTTACTTGGCATTGCTACAAATAATCCATTATTACCATCAATTACACGAATATCATGAACAACAAATTCATGGTCTAGAGTAATAGAGGCAATTGCTCTCATGCGGCCTTCTGTGTTTACGCGGCGTAATCTTACGTCAGTCACTTCCATCTTGTGTTCACCACCCTTTTCTAAATAAGCGATATATTTGTATAAATTCCACAAAATTTCTATTTTCCCTTTAATTTTTTAAAAATTTTTAAGATAAAAATTTTTAGTGTAATTGAATATAGAGATTAGTGGAGGTTATCGCTTACAAAGAATTACTTAACTAGGGCAATTACTTCAATTTCAACTGAAACATCTTTCGGTAATTTTGCTACTTGTACGCAAGAACGAGCTGGCTTATGAGCAGAGAAATAAGATCCATATACTTCATTAACAGCATTAAAATCATCCATGTCTTTTAAGAATACTGTTGTTTTTACTACCGTATCAAATGAAGCACCTGCTTCTTCTAATACTGCTTGTAAATTTTGAAATACTTGCTCTGTTTGTACTGTTACGTCTCCTGCTACAAGCTCTCCACTTACAGTCAACGGAATTTGTCCTGAACTGTAAAACATATTATTTACAATAATCCCTTGTGAATATGGTCCAATCGCTTGTGGTGCATTGTTTGTTTGAACAACTTTCATACTTTTCACCCTTTTATTATTTATTTTTACTCTTTAAAAATAGTGCACGAAAAGCAGTTTGTCCATCTATTTTATAACTTATAAATAGAATAAAAAAAGATAAAGCTATTTGCTTTACCTTTTTACTCAGCCTCTACAAGCCCTTCATCAAATGGTGCCAGTGAATAATTTCCCTTTTCCACTTGAATCGCTTTTTCTTTCACATCAACTTCCGATAGACGAATTAATGATACAAAATTATTAATTAGTCTTTCTTCAATATCCGTAGACTCTACTAATACACCAATACCAACAACATTAGCTTTAAACTCTTCTAACATACTCATCATACCTTGAATGGTTCCGCCAGCTTTCATGAAGTCATCAATAATTAAAACATTGGATCCTTCTGGAAGGCTACGCTTCGCTAACGTCATTGTTTGAATTCGCTTAGAAGAACCTGATACATAGTTAATACTAACAGTGGGGCCTTCTGTTACCTTATTATCTTTTCTTGCAATCACTACCGGTACATCTAAGTAGTTCGCCACTGCATATGCAAGTGGGATCCCCTTCGTTGCCACCGTCATAACTGCATCAATTGGTTGCCTAGCAAAAACAGAAGCAAACAAACGACCTGCGCCATTAATATGACGAGGATTACTTAAAAGATCTGTCATATATAAGTAACCACCAGGCAAAATACGATCTGGATTTTCAAATAAGCTACACAGCTCACCAATAATTAGATCTGCCTCTTCTTCACTTATATATGGTATATATTTCACTCCTCCTGCTGCTCCTGGTATCGTTTGCAATGTGCCGACCCCTTGTTGTTCAAACGTTTGCTTAATAATAACTAAATCTTCACTAATAGAAGACTTAGCTGATTGATACCTTTCAGCAAAAAAAGTGAGAGAAACTAGCTGACGAGGGTTTTGTAACAAGTAATAAGTCATATCAACCAATCTTGTACTTCGTCTAATTTTCATACTCTCACCTCAAATCACGAATATTCTAAACAAATCATAACGTATTATACGTCTTTATTCAAGCGTTTCTCGCTCTCCTAATAAACGTACTGCGTATACTTGTTCACAAAATCCTTTTAATCCGTTATATATACGATGCATTCGCGAATCATGGTGCACAAGACCGAATACAGTTGGACCACTACCACTCATTAATACGGCATCTGCTCCAAATCGCTTCATCTGTGCCTTAATACGTGCAACTTCAGGATGCATCGCAAACGTTACATCTTCTAAAACGTTACCAACAGTATCACAAATCCCTTTGTAGTCTCCAGCATTTATGACATCCACCATTTTATCTACATTTGGATGTGTAACTCGATTTAACTTTAAATTTCCATACACATCAGCAGTAGATACACCAATATGGGGTTTTGCTAAAATAACCCAACAAGAAGGTGGAGTTTTTATGTGCTCAATCTGCTCCCCTCTTCCAGTGGCAATTGCTGTCCCACCATATACGCAAAACGATACGTCTGACCCAATTTCTGCGCCAAGCTCTGCTAACTGATCAATTGTAAGCCCTAAATTCCATAATTTATTAAGGCCACGTAATGTCGCTGCTGCATCACTACTTCCACCCGCTAATCCAGCTGCTACTGGAATCGTTTTTTCAATAGTAATAGATACACCTTTTTTCACATTAAACTTCTCTTTTAATAATTTCGCTGCTTGATAAGCCAGATTTCTTTGGTCGTCTGGGACATACCGATTATGGGATAAAATTTCAATACGGTCTTCTGCTAATTCCATTAGTTCTAAACGATCCGCTAAATCAATTGTTGTCATAATCATTCTCACTTCATGATATCCGTCTTGTCTTTTTCCCAGTACATCTAACGACAGATTAATCTTTGCTGGTGCTTTCACTAGTAGCTTCAATCTATTCACCCACTCTATGTACTCAATCTTTTATCGTTTATTTTACCATAAATTTATAGTAAGACGATGACACTTCCCTAATTATAACGAAAAGCATTCAGAATGAAACTACTTATGTAAAATGATGGCACCTTTTATAGTACAAAAAGCCGAGGAATCACTCCTCGGCTACCGTAGCATAGAAAGTATCTTACAACTACTGGTTTTGTTTCATTAATTGCTGTTCTGCAATTTCTATAGCACGTTTCACCATGTTACCAGCATCTTTCGCACGAATTCCGCCCCATCCTTCTTTCTGAACAACATCATAAAAGCCCAACTCTTTTGCAAGCTCTTCTTTAAATTGATTCGACATGACACCTCTTCGTCTACTCAATGCAGAGTCCCTCCTTATTTTGCTACGGTATCATTAGTATGCAAAATAATATAGCTTTTCATTTGTGGGAATATATGTAACGATACATGAATTATAAAATCACTTCATTATGAGGTTCACCATAAAATGTTAACTCTACTGTCTCTGTTAAAACATCCGCATAACTATACGATACACGTTGTAACGCATCTTCTTGTTGATCCAGTTGTACAACAAAAACAGAACGGTACGTTTCTGCAAGTACACCCGATTGTTCTACAGTTTTTCTTCTCCCACTGTTCGCCTTTAACATCAGTCTCTGTCCAAGATGGTGATCTAATTCGCTTTTAATTTCATCTAAACGTTTTGACATATACTTCGTTACACCTCGCTGTAATTTAGATTGAACACTTAAAACACGATATATCTATCCCAATTATTAACCGCAACTCACAGACAATATCATTATAAAAGCATCATGCGTTCGAATAGATAGAAGAAATACTATATTGTAAAAGTATCATTATGTAGTCTGTGCGTTCTTGTCTCTTTTTATCCAAACTGATTTAAATCCTCTCCAAATAAAAAAGCAAGATACATATTAAAATGTACCCTATAGAATAGACACTTAAAAAAAGTCTATTCTATAGGGTCTTTCTTGTATAATGAGAGAAAAATG
>NZ_JAQFUL010000053.1:0-35959 GCF_027716265.1 Bacillus cereus group sp. Bc031 | reverse complement strand
CTCCATTGAATTTGCATACTTAGTATGCGAATTCAGGAGGTGTTTTTTTCATGTGCCACTATTCGGGTTCACTTCATATTTTTCAGAGGGTTTTTATCTTAGTATGCTTCTAAAAACTCAGTAACTTGCTCTTCAGATTTTGCGTTAGCACTATGTAAGTGGCCTAGCTTCTCACCATTTTGATATACAAGTAAACTTGGAATACCCATTACTTGATACTCTTCAGCGATATTTGGGAACTCATCTTTATTAATAGAATACCATTCAAACTTATTGAACTCTTCCATTACATCTCCGATAAAGTTGTCCATACGCACGCAATCTGGACACCATGTAGTAAAGAACTTAACAACTACTGGCTCCTCGCTTGCGATGATGTCTTTAAATTCCTGTTCAGATTTGATTTCTTTCATGTTAGTTTCTCCTTTTTCACTATCAATATTTTTGGTTATTTAGTTGGTGTATTTGCTGTGAAAGGAAAACTTATAACGAGAACCTTTCTTTTCGGAAAATTCGTTAGCAAATTGATCCACCGCAGTTTCTTGAAGTCCTGGTACATATGAGTAGATATCCAGTGTGATTCTACTTTTTATGTCCTAGTCTTATATGCATCTTAAATTTAGAAATGAATATTAGGAACCTCACTTTTCTTTATAAGCTTTTTCGTGAGCTGTGTCAAACTTCTGAAATTGTAAGGCTACTATTTATTAGTAAGGTAAATTGTATTCATGATAGCCATTGCTATAAAGTTCTTTTCCCCATATATTTTTATGAGGTGTTGTGAGAGAAGAGATTAAGTGGCGTTAGCGGAGTTCCAGCAACAATTACAGCTAAATAAAGTAATGCAGGTAAAAGAAGCAAGGCTAACTAGAAGGGAAAATTGCGGCACTGTATAGAGTGAAAGAAAAACATGATATGGAGCGAGAAAGGAATCGTAAGAACATGTTAGGAAGTATTTAGCGGTAGAAGTCAGGGGGAATGTAGATGTGATAGAAAGACAGTATTACATTATTCTTTCAAAGGGGTAACTAGGATGGTGAAATGGGTAAAGAAACTATTTTTTTAAAATGCCCACCCTGCATTGTTTGTGAGAAACAAGAAGGTGAGCTTCAATTAAATGAAATGAATGTAGTTTGTGAAAAATGTTCCTAAATTACGCATGAACAAGACATATAAAGAGATTCCTACACCCTTTATATTTTATTCCATAAATAACAAAGCTGGTGAGCTTCTGATTCAAGAGCTATTACATGATCATTATTAATAGAGTTATTCGTATACATTTTGTTCTTTTGGATATTAAGGACCGTATAATTCACATTGTTATGTTCATTCGAAAATGTTGATTCGTTTAATAATGTTAATGTTGAGTTGATGTTATATTTATCAATTCGCTCTTTTTTTCCTTTGAAAAACAGTTTAATAAGATGTGGCTCATCATTAATGAGCAAACCAAGTTCAGGTGATGAGCGGACGATTAAATTATGTGATAACCAATGTGATTTACCTGGATCAAACCAAGAGACGTCTTTGTTTTTAATAAATTTTTTATACTGCTTTATAACATCAATGTAGTTTTGCTTTTTCTTCTGGTCAACAGTTTGTACTAATGTTTCAAAACAGTTAAAAGCTAGTTCGTTTTTATGAAATTTAATAACAGTTTCTCGTAATTGTTTCCAGTAATCAAAAACTGGGTGATATTCAGGTTGAGATTTAAGATTTTTCACAAAATTCGTTTTAGCTGCACTACTTTTCAGTGTAAAGTCTAAAAATTGTGTAAGTCCTACTTTAATTTCCGCCATGTTACACCCCCTTTCCGAACATTACTAATTCGATAGTGGAAAGGGAAATCCTGCATTTTTAAGGAGGTGAACGAGATGCTAGATGATGAAGAGTTGACGGAACAAGAACGGCTCTTTTGTTTGTATTATGTGAAATACTTTAAAGGGAAACAAGCTGTACGGAAAGTTAGGTATGTAAAGAGAAGCACGCATGGTACGAGTAGTCGATTACTTAGAAGAGAACATATAGCATTTCAGGTTAGAGAGCTTAAAGCAAAAATGGTTGAAACTATATTTTGGGAAGTAATGAGTGGGTTAAATGAGTAAATCAAGATTGCTTTTACTAATACGAAAAAGGTCCTGTTGTTTCCAACAGGATCTTTCCTAAAATGGCAAAGAGTAACTCTTACCTTACTCTTCTCGTATATAATACATGAAAAAGATAGATGTGTATACAACAAGAAATTCCAATATAATTATTTGAATATAGTGTTTAAAAATAAAAGAGTGGAATTTCAAATAAGGAATTAAATTACAAACGCTGATTTATCAGGTGATACAAATGAATTTCTATCAAATTGTAGTTAATAAAGTGATATTGAGATAATAAGATATATAATTTTGCATACCGGATTGTAAAAGCGAACAAGGGTATAAATAATCTAAATAATACGGAAGTTGAGGGAGAGTAATACTAAAATTTCATTTATTTTTTACTGTAATAAATTCATTTGAATAGAAGTGAAAAATAGAGATTTGCCTTAGTCATTTATGAAAGTCAAGAATATTTATAACCATAGGAGTAAATACACAGGTCCGATTTTTGTAATGATGGAGGGAATTGATGTGGACATAACTCAAAGCATGACAAGAATAGTAGTTAATGGGAAAGATCTTCCGTTTCGTTTAGTTAGTACTTCTGTATGGAATCAAGGGCCTGTAAATGATTTAATTGTTTCAACAAACGAAAGAGTCGAGGATTTTTATCAATTTATGTGGTCGCAAGTACCAGTAATGCTTGCGATGTATTTTCTTCAAGGGGCAGACTTAATGAGGTTTGCTAGAATTACTGGGATTAATCAAAATGTAACGGGAGAATATATTTATCATTTCTCTTGGGGATAAAATGAATGTAAAGTAGCGTAACAGTTGCTTTTTTAATTTGTAAAGGAATTTAATGAGGTTAAGAAAATAAGATTAGAGCGTGATATAGATAATTTGTGACTGTTTTTAAACTCATAAATATAATTAGTTGCTTCTTTTAACACAAGGGAGCGATTGATAGACTAGCTTAAAAAATAAGATTGTAACTATCTTTTAAAATAATAAATGGTAATTTTTACTTTTTTGGATGAACTATTTTTATATAAAAATCATATAATATGTTGCGGGACAAGCAAACAGCTTATAAACTATTGAATACTCAATGAGATTACCTTTTGTATATCTTCGTATTTACTGATCCAGATGTTCTTTTTTATCGAACAAAACGCCCATTATGATAGGAGGTTAATAATGGGGATGACATTAGAGGAATTAGAAAAGTGTTATATTAAAGCCTTAATTGAGGGAGCAGAGTACGTAGCTGTTCAGATTGAAATAGATGGATTTCATAGTGAGGAAGTAATTATTAACGACAAATATAATATAGATTCTGAATTAAAGTATTATAAGAAAACATACAATGAAAATTTAGAACATAGATGGACCCCAGGGATTCGTATTATAGGTTTTGCATATGGCTATTCGTTCTCAGAAATTCTACATGAATTAGGGTTGCTAGTGAAGTAATGATAAAACAAATCGCAATTATTGTACGTGATGCCGTGATTTTAATGGCGTCTTTTTTTGTTGTGAAGGAAAGGTAAAAATAAAAAAGAGGGCTTAAGCCCTCTTTTTATAAATGCCTAACTTTTATGCACAGATTGGAATTCCTAATGCTATTAAAGTCAATGCTACTTGAAGAGAAAGTTCTAATCTAGCAATTTCGATTCCAGCAACTGATACCACTAAAAGAGGTTGTCCATTAACGAACAAAACACAACTTTCCATATTTACACCTCCCTTCTAGTAATCTACTACAATATATGAATTAAATTTAAATAACGTTATAGTTAAATTAATGAATTTTATAAAATTGATAAATTAATCTATCATATAAAATGAATTTTTATTGGTCTAACAACTGCTTCTTTATCACCTTATATAAAGGGTATGAATATATTAGTAGTATATAAAAGCATAGGAGTGATAGATATGTTTTTTGCAAAGCTACGTGGTAGAAATGAAGTTCCACCAGTAGAAACAGACGCTCGAGGGGAGGCTTTCTTTAAATTAAGCCAGGACGAGCTTAGCCTAAAATTTAAGTTGGATTTATTTGATATAGAGGATGTAGTAGTTGCCCATCTGCATATTGGAGCAAAAGGAACTAATGGTCCTGTTGTAGCTTTTTTATTTGGGCCTATAACAAATCCGGTTTCAATAGAGTGTGCAACGCTTACGGGAATAATTACTCAAGAAGATTTGGTTGGGCCGTTAGCGGGTCAAACATTAGCTACTCTTGTAAATGAAATCATATCTGGAAACATTTATATTAATGTTCATACAGTACAACATCCTAATGGTGAAATTCGTGGACAATTGAATTATTGCTAAGAAATTATAGTAGTGAAAAATAAAGCATCCGTTTAGGGTGTTTTTATTTTGTGGAGGATGTATAGATAGATAATTTACCTTTAATAATCTTAAAAATTCATTTGTATAGTTTTGAAGGTAATCGAATGGAATTAGAAATAGTGAATTTTTTACCTTTTTAGTTTGTAAAATAATTATCGAAAACTTGTAAATGAAATGCCCCTCCGAAAATTAAATTAGTATTAGGAGATAAACTTTGTAAATGAAATATGAAAGTGTAAGAGAGAATAGAAATTTTTAAACCTAATCAAAGCTAATAGACTAACTTTCAGCACCCACTGAAATAAAGAATCATAACATAATTTGTAATAACTTATATGAAAGTGAGCTGAAAAAAATGTTTTATTCGTATTTTTATTCTCAAGCGGGTATGCGACCAGCATATGGTACATCAATAACGTTTAGCGGAGCACAAAGTACAGTTCAAGCTGTTCAACAAGCGTTACAAATGCAACAACAAATGCAAATGCAACAACAAGGTATCCAGCCGTATTATTCATCCATGGAGTATTTTTATCCAGTGCATCAAATCACACCGTATGGAAGTTCTTTTCTTACGATTCCATATGGAACTGTCTTCAATCTATAAGCTGAAAATTTTATGAATAGGAGCAGGAATCCCAAAACGATTATTAACCTAACCATTACCAATTGGATATATACGGGAAACCCAGCTCCCACCTACCTTTATCACAGATGCCGAATTTTGAGGTATCCGCAAATAGCGGAAATAATTGAGGGGGGTGAGTGTATATGTAAGCGTCAAATAGTTCCATCTACAATTTGTAAATAGTTGATGAGATAATCTTTGTACATACTCTACAAGTTGTTTTTTGGTAAGAAAATATCGTCGATCGAAGAAAGAATGAGAATTATCTTATCATGACAAATGATGGATAGTGGCACTATATGAAAAGATACATGAACATTTACTAACGCGAACCAGGACGAGAGGTAGCAACGAAATCCTATCTGTGGTTATATCGTACAGGAAGATTGTCCTATGACTATCAATTTACAAGAGCAGGAGAACATTCGGACCGTTTTTCCCCATTTTGAAGTATATTTATAGCCATAACATCTTATGTTTTGTTTATAATTGTAAATAGTTATTGAAATGTATAAATATTTTTTATGAATAAAAAGGAAAAATAATGCAACTTTTTAATTTGTTTATTCGTGTTATATATGAAAGGAGGAGGGGGATGGAGATTGAAGAAATATATAAAGTTTATATAAACGATGTGTACCGGTATTTATTTTCCCTTTCTCGTAGCCATCATTTAGCGGAGGACTTGATGCAGGAGACTTTTTATCGGGCGTTTCTTTATCTAGAAGACTATGAAAACCAAAAGGTGAAATCATGGCTTTTTAAAGTGGCATATCATACCTTTATTGATTTTGTTAGGAAAGAGAAAAAAGTAGCTTTTGTAGGAACGGAGGAATTAGAAACAATTCAAGCAGGTGAATCTACAGAAGAGTATGTAGTCGCAAAAAATAGTTATGAAAAATTAATTCAGATTATTCATACTTTACCGGTGGTAGAGGCGCAAGCTATTTTATTATGTGACGTACATCAATTAACGTACGAAGAGGGTGTTCTGTATTAGATTTAAAGTTAAACACGTATAAAAGTCACATATTTCGCGGGAGAAAGAGATTAAAAGAATTGTTAAAGGAGGAAAAGAGTCAAAATGACAAATGATAAACCTCATTCTGAACAAGATGATTATAAAGAATTGTTACAAGAAGCTCTTCATCAAAGGCCGGATACACTTTCTAATGGAAAACAGGAGCAAGTGATGAAAATAGGGAAAAAAAGAGCGCGTATTACGAATGTTTTAATTGTATTTACTTTTTTATTACTTATTCAACCTATATTATATATATCTACTCTCGCATACTATGTATTTGCACCTACAAACGCAATGGAGATACGGAATGTAGTAAATCAAACATTAAGTGTAACAGAACCAAATGTATTTTTGAAAGATAGGGACATGGAGCAAACATTGTTACCGCTTAGTTTACAATTGCATTTTGATTTGTATAAAAGGGTAGGAAAGAAAGATATTCGAATAGGGGAAGAGAAAACAGATTATATATTTAGTAGAGCAACGAAAGTTAGCCGTGAATATACAACAGATGAAAAAATTCCGGAAGTCCCATATATAGATAACGAGGTATTGTCTCATCCTAATAATTATAATTCATCCTATAATAGTAGTGAAGAAGCGCAAGTATTAAAGGGTCTTCCGCAAGAATCTGTTGTAGAAGCATTTATATCTTTTAGAGAATTGTTGAGTGTACAAGAGGTAACGAATATGTTTCCCACTATTGATATCGTCTGGTATGCCGTTAATACAGGGGTAGAGGAGAAGCAAACGAATGACGAGGGTATGTATGTTGCTCCGATTGGCTTTCCAGCAGATATGATTTCAAGACCAAGTGGTGCTTTTGTGAGTGATTCACCTCATGAGGAACAATTTATTGATGTGTTAAAGTCATTACAAAAGCATGAAAATTTAGCAGTGAAGCTATCTAGAGCGAAAGTATTAGAGTTGTCAAAGCGTATTTCTTTCCTTGAAAAAAATGGGATAAAAACATATGGGGCAGTTGTAACAGGACCTAAAGCAGAAGTTGAAAAATTAATGAGCCACGAAAAAGTTAGAAAATTGAAAGTAGGTGAAGTGAGGTTATGGAATTGGCATTCTTAAAAAAAAGAAAGAATCATATTTATAAACAGGAAACGTGGATGGGGACTATTTCATTAATTATTGCCTTTCTGGCGTTATTATATTTGAACATTATATTGCTTATACAAGAAACATTTATAGGTAAAGGTTTTCTGCAAATAGTTGGTATTGGATTGGTATGCTCAGTCATAGGAATGATCACAAAAAGAAAAAGTCGGAAATATGCATTGTGGGCATGTAGTTTATATCTTTTTATGCTATTGTTTTCTATATTTGGATTTATGTTAGGTTGGATGATAAGCTTTGGACCATAAAAATGTGTGAAAGGACGAATGTAAGTTCGTTCTTTTTTATGCATAAAAAGTAAAATAGAAAGGAAAGGGATTTATCAAATTTGAATAGAGATTACTATACTACTAGGTTGTTGTGTTATTGAAATGTCTTCCGCTTACGTGTATATAAATAGGCGACAAGTATAGGGGGAAAACAATAGTTCGTCCAAACATTGTGAATCTCCTTTACATAATATGGAGTAATAAGCATGAAAGGGGAACGAGTATGTCTTGCTATTACTACTGTAAGTATTGTAAAGAATATAAAAAGAAACAGCATAACTGTTGTAAGAACAATAGTAAGTGTAATGACAACAAGGATAGTCTTGTTAGGGCATCAGCATTTAGAGCTAGAAATACGGTGAATCAACCTGTTCCTGCTAATACTTTTGTAAAAGTATTGTTCCAAAATGAACAATTTGATTTAGCGAATGAGTATAATCCAGAAACATCTATTTTTATACCGAAGACTAAAGGAGTATATTCTTTTATTGGAACGATTGGTTTCTTTCCTAACGATCCAAGTTTAAATTATAGAGCACGGGTAGAAATTCGTGTGAATGGCAATGCAGCAATAGCTATAGATAATGACTTTTTTGGTCCAATAGGTTTTGGAAATGTAGTAAGTGTTTCGACGATTATTCAATTGCATGAAGGAGATCAAGTTGAGGTTTATGCACAAAGTAGCATAGACGGAGTTTTAAGTACTTCGGAAGACGGCTCACATTTTGAAGCAGCAAGATTCCCTTCTCCAATTAAATAACGAAGAGAATAAAATACTTTTCAGTAGGTCTAGTTAATCCCCTGTACCGAATGGTGGGGGATTATTATTGTTTATTTAAAATATACAAGTGAATCGATTAAATATAGTTTGTTTCATGAAAATTTCACATGCTAAAGATGTAATGATGAAAGGTAAATTTAAAAAATTATTTTTTACAGTTTTGATGTTGAAAGGGCTATCTTATTTTAAGTATTAGATCTTCTGCAGGTAATAAAAAGAGTAAGTAACTAGGTTGTAAAAGTTCTTTGGCGTTACATTTGCTAGTTGCCTAATGGTATAAAAAGACATCTTAATTTATGTCCGTATAATTAAAGGCTTTTTCATTACTATATAGAAATTACATATTTAACATCGGTTTGTGCAGGTATTACTATTGTATGGAAAGGAATAACATGAAGGCAAGTACACTATATAAAAATAAAATAAATCCTAAGATGAGTAGTATGGGATGCAACTTGAACATATTTGACCTCCTTGAGTATATAAAGAATTTTAATACATCTTTGGTGAATTTAGAAGGAAAATATATTAGATAAATGGTGCTTGAATGGATACACGAATTTAATAGAGTAGTGAATGTCTAATAAATAAAGAAGTATTATGGGGGACACCTTGACTAGATTATTTATAAAGGGCAGGTCGATTTACCCGACGTGAAATATAAAAGTGATCAGATTTATATGTACAGAATAAGGGATAAATAAAAAAAGAGCATACATAAAAAGTACGCTCTAAAGAAAGATAGGTTTTATGAGTGGATAATCTCCATACGATAATATATGTTCGGTTGATGTAAATGTGTGAAAAATCAATAAATTATCAATGAAATATCATGAAATGAGTAATCTTAGTCTATTAATAAGGTTTTGTAGTTAACCAAATTGTAAGGATTTTGTATAGAATGGATTAACAACTCGATAATAATCGTACTTCAGTTTCATATTTCGTATAGTTTGGATATTGTGTAATAGTTTGACATTTAGGTGTGGAAAGTTGATTAATTATAGAAACATTTGTAATTACTTCGTTACAAGGACCGAAAAATGTAACTTTTAATTTTGAATTTGGTGGGACTTTGAAAACAATAGGTTTTTTCTCCATGAAATCAGCTCCTATGATGCAGTATTATTGTATACTGCGTTTTTTGTTTAGATTATAAAGGCATATTAGTATAATATGAATCTTTAGTTGATAATGATATAAAGTTCACTACTATGCAGAGCCTGAATGTATAAATTATTAAGGGAATATTAATGAATCAAAATTTTTACATGTGTGGGCAGAGCGAAAAATGCGGTACATATTGGATAAAATAATTGGATACTAGAAGAGCATGTAACTATAGGTAGTTACATGTGTTATGAATACGTAAAGAGTCCCTTTACTGATACATAGTTTATTCAAATGAAATGAATTACATCTAGAAAACACATTGTATACACAACAACACTGTATAGTTATTCTTATATAATAATAAAAGTGAGGTATTTTGAATTGAAAAAGAAAAAGCTATTTTTAGGAACAATTATTTCATGCGTAGTACTGGCATTATCCGCATGTGGCTCCTCAGACAACGTAGTAACATCAAAAGTAGGAAATGTTACAGAGAAAGAGTTAAGTAAAGAATTAAGACAAAAATATGGGGAAAGTACTTTATACCAAATGGTGTTAAGTAAGGCGTTGCTCGATAAATATAAAGTTTCAGATGAGGAAGCAAAAAAGAAAGTAGAAGAAGCAAAAGATAAAATGGGTGAGAACTTTAAAGCGACTTTAGAACAACTTGGATTGAAAAATGAAGATGAATTAAAAGAAAAAATGAAGCCAGAAATTGCATTTGAGAAAGCGATTAAAGCGACTGTTACAGAAAAAGATGTAAAAGATAACTATAAACCAGAAATGAAGGTAAGTCACATTTTAGTAAAAGATGAAAAGACTGCTAAAGAAGTGAAAGAGAAAGTAAATAACGGAGAAGATTTTGCGGCTTTAGCGAAGCAATACTCAGAGGATACTGGTTCAAAAGAACAGGGCGGGGAAATCACTGGTTTTGCTCCAGGGCAAACGGTAAAAGAATTTGAGGAAGCTGCATATAAATTAGATGCAGGACAAGTAAGTGAACCAGTAAAAACAACTTACGGTTACCATATTATTAAAGTGACAGATAAAAAAGAATTAAAGCCATTTGATGAAGTAAAAGATTCAATTCGTAAAGATATAGAACAGCAAAGACTACAAGACACGACAGGTAAATGGAAACAACAAGTAGTCAATGAATTATTGAAAGATGCTGATATTAAGGTGAATGATAAAGAGTTTAAAAATACATTTGAATTTCTAGAAAAGAAATAATGACTGTAATTAGAAAAGGGAACCTTTAAAGGTTCCCTTTTCTAGTTAGTGTGTGAGTTATAAATAGATAGTAAGACAATACAATATTACATATAAATATTAAGAATTACAATGGGAATTTATGTAATTGTTTTGAAGTAGATTAATCATCACTTCATAGAATGTTGATATTATAATGTTTTGTTTCATCTCATTAAATATAAAATGAATTAATTAATTTTAGCCCATTATTTGTAGGCAGTAAGATCTGCGTAGGCTAATTATTAGTCAGGAATGAACAAAGATTGAGTGGATTAAAGTTTCACTTTATAGAAGTGGATAAACATAATTTGCAGAATGAAACATACAATAAGATTGAAATATATTGACGTTAAATGAAGTGAAAAGCAGAGCATTCTATTAAGATGGATGTTCTTTTTCGTATGAAATTTTAAGGTGAAGAATGAATTATTGGATAGATAAATAAATGATGTAGGGGGAGAAAATGTGAAAGTGATTTTTCAAAGAGAAGACGGAGGGAAAATTTTTGAATCGTATGATGAAGATATAAATAACCTATTAGCTATTTTAAAAGAAACGAAAGGGATTAAGATCGGGATGGTTGAATATGAGGTATTAAAATACGAATTAGAGTATTTTCGAAACCCGAAAAAAGCAGTAACAGAGAGGGAGTTACATATAATAGTACAACCAAAATATATTTAGTAATTAGAGTGAATTATTAATGAATAGTTTTATGTAGTATATACGAAAAGAGAGTGTTTAAATTGCTCTCTTTTCATAGAAATTCATAAGGAACGAATGGAGGTCCATTATAAATCCCTTAAATTTTGTGAGTTCGTTCTTTATAATATATGCTTTCATTTATAGATGGTTAATAAACTCGAAAAAATTAAAACTGTTTAGTTGATCTTTTCACCTCCCATTTAATAGGAAGTGAAAAGATCATTTGATGAAGAAAAAATAAATTCCTTCTCAAAAGAACGTAGGTTCGTGTATAATTTGAACGAATGTTCTTGTATGTGTAGATAGTATACGATTTAGAAATAAAGTGAAAATGTAATTAGTGGGTGTTCATCATCCACTAATTACATTTTCACCAATCGGCTGTTTACGGGAAGTTGATCTTCGACTTACTTTCCTTGTATGTCTTGAGTTTTGAGGTGGGAGATTTCTTACCTGTTCATGCGGGGGAAATATGAGCCGAGCAATTATTAAAGAATAATCGAAGCGCAATATGTTTGAAATAGAATGGATAAATAATCGAGGAGATAGAGAAATGAATGATGTAAAGATACAAAGAGCAAAAAGAGAATGGGTTCCATTTACAGTAATGTCGGAACAGTTATTAAGTATGCGAAAGGTTATTGGGGAGAAATTTAAAGTACAAAAACCATTTTTAACAAAAGAAGCAAAAGAGGGAATTTCTGATAAATTATTAATGTCATTATTGTCTGAGAAAGAAATATTGGTGACATATTTTGAAGATGGATACATACTTACAAGCTACATGACAGTTGTACATATAAATCCGCTAAAGCGCATTGTAATGTGTACTGACGCGTTTTATAAAACTTACGTATTTAATACCACGGATATTATTGAAATAGCGTAAAGTAAGCTATGTTAGATGTGAAACAGAAAAAATGAAACGGAAAAGCAGCTAGCTTCATACTAGCTGCTAAGCCCCAGGGAAAGGGAGAAAAAGATAGGGTACTCCAAAAATCAACAATAGCTGTATAACAGCCTGATTATAGTATGGACAAATTAAAAATTCTTAAACAGAACGATGAAAAAATAGGGTTAAGCTGTACCGACTTGGTTTTGATCCGCAAGGTCAGAATCAAACGTATTAGTCGCACTCACACCATGAAAAGTATTAACAACAAAACCAACGTTGGAAGCACCAGATCCATTATAAGCCTTCGTGTTTTCTTTTGGAGAAACGTTATAGAAATCACCTAAATTAAATGAACCGTTACTATTTTGTACAACTAAATTCCCTACAACTGAGGGCATAGTTCTCACCCACTTTACAATCATTTGTTAACACTACTATATGGTCTTATAGTCCAAAGGGTTCATCTAACGAAAATTGCGGAATAATAAAAGGTTTGAAGTGTAGCTTAATCCTATAATAAAAGTGTGTTACACTGAATGTAAGGTTACGTAATTAAAAATGGAAATTGTATAATTATCATATATGAAAACAAAGGAGGCAAAATGTAATGAATAATGTTATAAAAAAAGTAGATTTAACAGATGCAAAGTCAAGTAATCTTGTTGCACTTATTTATAGCAATGAAGTTATATTGGTGGAAGAAGCATTTTGTCCAAAGGAAATAAAATTAAAGTTTAATGAAATTGCAATTTTATCGGCTATTAAAACAGCGCATATAATGAAAGTATCCATTAGAAAAGAGCTTGACGCGTTTTTTCATGACACGGGTGTTTTATTGGTGAAGCATAGTGCTGAGTATGGAAACAGTCAATCTATCACTATGCATTTTGAACAATTTAAAAAGTTACAACATGAGATTGAGTATTTAAGTAAAAGTATGTAATAAGGCAAGAGGAAGATTCTTTCATAGAGGTGAACAGTTCTATGTTGAAAAAATGGTTTGAAAAATTTTTAGACGAATCTCACTGTAAACATAAATATAGTTTTATTAAGATGTAGGATATGGTAGAACAGTTATTAGTGGGTAATAAAAATATCGGAAATGTAAAAGTTACTGGTTTTTATAGTGTATGGAGAGAGAAAAATACAAAACAAGGAGTTTTCAAGAGATGATGTATTTGTTGGCAATTCTTCTTCCACCTGTAGCCGTATTATTTTGCGGAAAACCATTTCAAGCAGTAATTAATTTCATATTAACATTAATATTTTGGGTTCCAGGTGTTATTCATGCGATATTAGTTGTACATGATAAAAAAGCAGATCGGCGTTTAAAAAAACAAATTCAAGCATATGATGAAATAAATAAAAAGAACAGAAGATAGCTGAGTTGTGAAATGATTTAAAAAAGAAAGGGGGACTACCTCCTTTCTTTTTTCATTCTAGTTAAGTTTAAATTTTAGTGTAGCGGTAAGAATTTTTAATATAAGTATTGTGATAATTCGTTTTAGAGTGTGCGTTTAATAAACCGGTGTAAATGTTTTCAGGAACGTTAAAGAAATCATACATTCCATTCTTTAATTGAATGCGTAAAATCATAGAAAAAGGATTATATCCAACAGCAACTATAGTTTTGGAAATCACGGGAGATAACTCCATCATTACGCAACTCCTCACTTTTCATTTTTAATAATATCTTATAGATGTTGAGGTTGTGATGTTGAAATCTTTATAATTAAAGAGGTATTATACTTATATGCAATATATTAAATGTTTGTTATACGTAATTATAAGGAAGTTCACACGAAGTACATATCGTTGTGCTATTTTTATTTCACCTTTGATTTATAAATAAGAAAATATTGACCATTTGAAAAAAAGGTATATTATTTATACGAGGTATTAAAAATTCACTTTTTACATTCTATGCTTAAAGGGGCAGCATTATTAGAAAAATAGAAGTGAAAATACTTTGTGTAACAAGCATTCTAAAATTTATAATCTGTGAATTAGGAAAATATTGAATGCTCCAGGTCGATATACTTTCTTAATTTAATTCATTTTAGAAAGTGACCTCAATATTTTTAAGTAAATCAACGGGAGAATTGAAAGGCAGGAGAAAGTAACATGTCAGAAAATTATCGTTCTCGAGAGGAGCGACGACAAGTTAAAAAGAAAAAACAGCCAGCTTCTAAAACACAAAAACCAAAAGGTAAAACATCGTTCTTTCGCAAGTTTTTAATTACTTGTTTATTACTTGGTATTGTTGGTTTAGTGGGGGGAGTTGCTACCTTTTTTGTAATGATTAAGGATGCACCAAAACTTGAGAAAGCAAAACTTGTTAATCCCTTATCCTCAAAAATTTATGATAAAAATGGCGATTTGGTATATGAATACGGGAAAGAAAAGCGGACGAATGTTACGTATGATCAAATTCCTAAATTAGTAGAAAATGCATTTTTAGCAACAGAGGATGCACGTTTTTACGAGCATAGCGGAGTAGACTTTAAAGGTACTGCCCGTGCTGTTTTGGTGAGTCTTAAAGGAGATTACGGTTCACAAGGTGGAAGTACAATAACGCAACAGGTTATTAAAAATTACTTCTTATCGATGGAAAAAACATCAAAACGTAAAGTTCAGGAAATATATTTAGCGTATAAACTAGAACAACAATATTCAAAACATGAAATTTTAGAAATGTATTTAAATAAAATTAACTTAGGTAATCGTTCATATGGTATCGCAACAGCAGCACAAAACTATTATGGTAAAGAATTGAAGGAGTTAACATTACCAGAAGTTGCGATGCTTGCAGGTTTACCGAAAGCACCGAATAACTATGATCCAACGAAAAAAGAAAATGTTCAAAGGGCAACAGAAAGAAGAAATGTTGTACTAAAATTAATGAATCGACATGGATATATAACAAAACAGGAAATGGAAGAAGCATCAAAAGTTGACGTAGAAAAGGGACTCAAGCCTGCAACTCAACTTCAAGCAATGCCATACCCTGCATTTATGGATGCAGTTGTGAAAGAAGTAGAAAAAGAATTGCCCGATGCTAATATTGGCTCTGATGGTTTAGAAATTCATACAACTTTGGATCCAAAAGCACAGAAATTAGCTGACAATATTTTAAATACAAATATTATTAATTATCCAAATGATAAATTCCAAGGTGCTTTCACATTTATGGATACGAAAACAGGAGAAGTTCGTGCTATAGGTAGTGGGCGCGGTGAAAATAAAGCCGTATTTAAAGGGCATAATATGGCCATTGAATTAGATCGTGCAGCTGGTTCGACGATGAAGCCAATCTTTGATTACGGTCCTGCAATTGAATACTTAAAATGGGCTACGTATCATCAAATTGATGATTCTCCATTTAAATATTCAACTGGACAAGAACTTCGAAATGCAGACAGAAGTCATTTAGGTCCAATTACTATGCGTGAGGCGTTAAAAATGTCACGTAACGTTCCAGCAGTTAAAACTGCAAAAGAAGTAGGACTTAATAAATCAAAGGAATTCTCTGAGAAATTAGGTATTACATTTAAAAAAGCGCCAACAGAATCTACAGCTATTGGTACAAACGAAGTATCACCAACTGAAATAGCGGGTGCTTATGCGACATTTGGTAATGGTGGTAAGTATGCAAAACCGCATTTTGTTACGAAAGTAGTTTATCCAGACGGAAAGTCACAAAGTTTTGGACAAAAACCAAAACAAGTTATAGCTGACTCTACAGCATATATGATTACTGATATGCTGCGCTCAGTAGTGACATCAGGTACTGGTACAGCGGCAAATATTAGTTCTTTAGATGTTGCTGGTAAAACGGGTACAACAAACTATGATTCAAAACAATTAGCGAAATTTAACATTCCAGAAAGTGCAACTCGTGATAGTTGGTTTGCAGGTTATACACCGCAGTATACGATGGCAGTATGGACTGGATATATGAAAGATGGTAAAGACGAGTATATTAGTAGTAAAAATACGAAAATTGCACAACTGATCTTTAAAGAAATGATGAGTGAAATGGCTACGGATAAATCACGCTTTAAAATGCCAAGTAGTGTAATTCAAGAAGGCAGTGAGTTACGTATAAAAGGTGAAAAACGTGATTCTTCTCCAAATACGAGCGTACCGGATACAACGGAAAAACCAAAACAAGATCAACAGCAAAAAACTGAAGAAGAGAAAAAGCAAGAAGAATTAAAAAAACAAGAAGAACTTAAAAAACAAGAAGAAGAAAAGAAACAAGAGGAACTGAAGAAGCAGGAAGAACAAAAGAAACTAGAAGAGCAAAAGAAACAAGAAGAAGAAAAGAAACAAAATGAACAAAATAATGGGAATGGTCAAGGAACGACCCCTCCAGCAAATAACGGGGGAGGCCAAGGAAATACAACCCCTCCAGCAAATAACGGAGGAGGTCAAGGAAATACAACCCCTCCAGCAAATAACGGAGGAGGTCAAGGAAATACAACCCCTCCAGCAAATAATGGAGGAGGCCAAGGAAATACAACTCCACCAGCGACCACACAACCAGAAACTGGCGGTAATGCAGGAGAGGCCCCTGCTAATAATGGACAATAAGAAAATTTTATGAAAATTATTAAAAAGCACTTAAGATTTGTAGACATTACAATCTTAAGTGCTTTTTTCTTTTAAATGCAGTAGCTATGAGACAATGTATTTTAAATATTAAAAGTACCATAGAAATTTTGAAAATAAATTGAAGGAAAATGATAAAAAACTTGAGATTGAGGTAACGGAGGATAACTGTGGTTTTGAAAGGTGGTACTACTTGGATGTGCGCCATGATGCCAAAATGAGGGGGTAATTTGACCGGGAATTTGATAGTGTTGCCAAGTTGCGGGAAGTTCAATACCGACATCGGAACTAGCTGTATGAACGGCGGGAACGTGTATCCCAGGAGTCGAAGGAACTACGGCAGTTACTCTTGATGATACCCACATAAAAATATTCACTCCTAAGTTGCAATAATAAAGTAGTATATTCTTTTCACACATATAAAGGTACAGTTAGATAGGACTTTAGGCTAAAACATACGTATAAAGTTGTAAGACCAATTTAAAATGATGATGGACCATTTATTATAAAAAGATACGTCTATTTACGGAAGGCAAAGGCACGAAGAAAATGTAAAATGGAGGTGTTAATTGCAATAACATACGTGTTTATGGAGGAATTTTAATGGAACGATTATGGACGAAATCATTTATTCAAATGACTTTCGCAATGTTATTTTTATTTACAGCATTTTATTTACTTGTTCCAACACTCCCGCTCTTTATTAAAGAGATAGGTGGCAATGAATCACAAGTTGGACTCATGATGGGAATGTTTACAATAGCGGCAGTTGTAATACGACCGATTATTGGAGGGATGTTGGATCAATATGGTAGAAGATCCTTCATTATTTTCGGACTCATCTTTTTTGGGTTAACGATGTACTCTTATCATTTAGCGACGACTATTGTCCTTTTGGCTGTTTTACGTGTTATTCACGGAGTAACATGGGCTGTTTCTACAACAGCTGTTGGAACAGCGATAACTGATATTATTCCAGATTCTCGACGTGGTGAAGGTATGGGGTGGTATGGAATGGCTATGACGATTGCAATGGCAATCGGTCCAATGATTGGATTATCGGTTGTACAAAATTATTCATTTCACGGCCTATTCTTGTTAGCAACTCTTTTATCCTTTATGGCAGTCCTATTATCGTTAATGGCGAAAATGCCATTCACACCACAAAAAGAAAAAGGGAAAATGCAACTGTTTGAAAAATCTGTTCTATCCATTACGATAGTTGTATTCTTTTTATCATTTGCATATGGAGGGATTACGACGTTTTTACCGCTATTTGCATCGTCAATTGATGTGAATCCTGGGACATTCTTTCTTGTATATGCAATTGCTTTAACGATTGTAAGGCCAATTTCAGGAAAACTATTAGATAAGTATGGAGAAGTATTTATCATACTTCCGGCACTATGCATTACTATTATTGCAATAGTTGTATTAACGATTTCAAATGATTTAATAGATGTAGTTATCGCAGCTACATTATATGGTGTTGGATTCGGTTCAGCACAGCCAGCATTGCAAGCGGCAATGCTTACAATTGTCGATCCGAGTAAAAGAGGAGTTGCGAACGCTTCATTTTTTACAGCGTTTGATTTAGGAATCGGGTTAGGTGCTATTTTACTTGGAGTTGTTTCACAAATGTTTGGTTATCGTATTTTATTTTCAGGGAGTGCAATTTCAGCATTAATAGCCTTAATTATTTTCGTCTTCTTTGTAAAACAACGATTAGGAAAAAAGAGTTTGCATAAACTGGGGGGGAATAAAGATGAGAATTTCAATTGATCGTAAAGCTCTACAATGGTTCCAGGAAGAATTACGTATAAAGCACGGTGAATCTGTACGTTTTACTGTAAGGTACGGAGGGAATAGTTCAATTCAGCCTGGTTATTCTTTAGGGATTGTTGCAGAGAAACCAGATGGGAAAATCGTGTCAGTTGAGAAAGAAGGCATTTTATTTTTTGTAGATGTTGATGATCTTTGGTACTTTCAAAATTATGATTTAGTTGTAAGTTATCATGAGGAAATAGAAGAAATTCAATTTAATTACGTAAAATAATAACTTTATTAAAAATAAATAAATTTTATATGGAAATTATATTTAGAGAATAGTGAAATAAATATAATGCAAAAAACGGGCTGTATATGAATACAGCTCGTTTTTTTATTTAGTAAAAGAAATTGTAAAGTAGGTATATATTTAACTGGATTATATGAATTAACTTTATATTTTGTTTTAAAGATAAATAAGGAGAAGTCTGTCCTTTCTTTATAAAATATGAAAATTATTTTTAAAAAATTGTATTGTTACATCGGTAAAAGTGTAGGAAACTTATCATTATAAAATAAATTGAAATCTTCTAAAAACTCTGATACATTGAAATAGAAATGTAGTTTCGCAATATTGTAAAGGCTTACAGTTATGTGCACGAAGATCTATTAGGATTGGAGGAAATAATGATGAAAGCTGAAGAAAAATTTTCCCCGGGATTAGATGGTGTAGTGGCAGCGGAGACGAAGATTTCGTTTCTTGACACAGTGAAAGGTGAAATTGTAATTCAAGGGTATGATTTAATCGAACTCTCAAAAACAAAAGAGTACTTAGACATTGTGCACCTTTTATTGGAAGAACATCTACCGAATGCAGATGAAAAAGCAACACTTGAAAAGAAATTAAAAGAAGAATACGCGGTACCAGAAGGTGTATTCAACGTACTGAAGGCATTACCGAAAGAAACACACCCTATGGATGGATTGCGTACAGGTGTGTCCGCATTAGCTGGTTACGATAATGATATTGAAAATCGCTCGTTAGAAGTAAACAAAAGTCGAGGATACAAATTATTGAGTAAAGTACCAAACATTGTAGCGAATAGCTATCATATTTTAAATAATGAAGAGCCAATCGAACCACTTAAGGAATTATCATATAGCGCGAATTTCTTCTATATGTTAACAGGTAAAAAACCAACTGAACTTGAGGAGAAGATCTTTGATCGTTCCCTTGTTTTATATAGTGAACATGAAATGCCAAACTCTACATTTACAGCGCGCGTTATTGCATCTACGCAATCCGACTTATATGGTGCTTTAACAGGTGCGGTTGCATCTTTAAAAGGTAGCTTACATGGCGGTGCGAACGAAGCGGTTATGTACATGCTTTTAGAAGCTGGTAATGTTGAAAAGTTTGAAGAGTTATTACAGAAGAAACTATATAACAAAGAAAAAATTATGGGCTTTGGACACCGTGTATATATGAAGAAGATGGACCCAAGAGCACTGATGATGAAGGAAGCTTTAAAACAGTTATGTGATGTAAAAAGTGATTATACACTATATGAAATGTGTGAAGCTGGAGAAAAGATTATGGAGAAGGAAAAAGGAATTTATCCGAACCTTGATTATTACGCAGCTCCAGTATATTGGATGCTTGGTATTCCAATTCAACTGTACACACCAATCTTCTTTAGCTCTAGAACAGTAGGACTATGTGCGCACGTTATTGAGCAACATGCGAACAATCGTTTGTTCCGTCCACGTGTAAATTATATTGGCGAGCGACATGTGCTTAGTAAATAAGAACAACTGGGGAGTTGTTAGTACCGCCCGCCAGATGGGTGTTTGACCGACACCCATCATTAATAATAACGAATTTTCGACAGAAAGGGAAGGATAGCATGATTAAAACAAATGAAATTAAACAAAAAGATGCATTATTAGAAGAGATTACGGATTATGTATTAAATAAAGAGGTAACAAGTGCAGAAGCATTCAGTACTGCTCGTTACGTATTACTTGATACACTTGGATGCGGAATTTTAGCGTTACAATATCCAGAATGTACGAAATTATTAGGACCAGTTGTACCAGGAACAATCGTGCCAAATGGTACACGTGTACCAGGTACGTCATATGTACTTGATCCAGTGAAAGGTGCATTTAATATCGGCTGTATGATCCGTTGGTTAGACTATAACGATACTTGGCTTGCAGCAGAGTGGGGACACCCATCTGATAACTTAGGCGGAATTTTAGCTGTGGCAGATTATATTAGCCGTGTTCGTATTTCAGAAGGAAAAGAACCGTTAAAAGTACGTGAAGTATTAGAAATGATGATTAAAGCTCATGAAATTCAAGGTGTACTTGCTTTAGAAAATAGCTTAAACCGCGTTGGCCTTGACCACGTATTATATGTAAAAGTAGCAACAACTGCAGTAGTTGCAAAAATGCTTGGCGGAACACGTGAAGAAATCTTTAATGCATTATCACATGCATGGATTGATAATTCTAGTCTTCGTACATATCGTCATGCTCCAAATACGGGATCACGTAAATCATGGGCAGCAGGTGATGCAACGAGCCGCGGTGTTCATCTTGCAATGACTGCTCTAAAAGGTGAAATGGGTTACCCTACAGCATTATCTGCACCGGGCTGGGGATTCCAAGATGTATTATTCAATAAACAAGAATTAAAATTAGCAAGACCATTAGATTCTTATGTAATGGAAAATGTATTATTTAAAGTTTCATATCCAGCAGAATTCCATGCACAAACAGCTGCAGAATGTGCTGTGAAATTACATCCAGAAATTAAAGGAAAATTAGATGAAATTGACCGTATTACAATTACAACGCACGAATCAGCAATTCGTATTATTGATAAAGAAGGTCCATTAAATAACCCAGCGGATCGTGATCATTGCTTACAATACATTACGGCAATTGGTTTATTAAAAGGGGATATCGTTGCGGATGATTATGAGGATGCAGTGGCAAATGATCCACGTGTAGATGAATTACGTAATAAGATGGTTGTTGTTGAAAATAAACAGTACAGTTTAGATTACCTTGACCCGAACAAGCGCTCAATCGCCAACGCTGTTCAAGTTCATTTCAAAGATGGAACTGTAACAGAAAATGTGGAATGTGAATATCCACTTGGTCACCGTTTCCGTAGAGACGAAGCAATTCCAAAAGTTGTTCAAAAATTCACTGCAAATATGGCAGGTCATTATTCTAGTAAGCAACAAGAACAAATTCATGAAGCTTGTTTAAATGAAGAGAAACTAGAAAATATGAATGTAAATGAATTTGTAGATCTATTCTTAATTTAATAATAGGGGGGAATCTAGAATGGCTTGGGTTGTGGATAAACAGTCAACACAAGAAGAGCTTGCGAATCGCTTCCGAGCTTTAGTAGAAGCAAATGAAATCTTACAGATTCCAGGTGCTCATGATGCAATGGCAGCTCTTGTTGCGAAAAATACAGGTTTTTCAGCTCTTTATTTATCGGGAGCTGCTTATACTGCAAGTAAAGGGCTACCGGATTTAGGAATCGTAACGTCTACTGAAGTAGCAGAGAGAGCAAGAGATTTAGTAAGAGCTACAGATTTACCTGTTCTTGTTGACATTGATACAGGGTTTGGTGGTGTATTAAATGTAGCGAGAACTGCTGTAGAAATGGTGGAAGCGAAAGTAGCAGCTGTCCAAATTGAAGATCAGCAATTACCAAAGAAATGTGGCCATTTAAATGGTAAGAAACTCGTTACGACAGAAGAATTAGTTCAAAAGATTAAAGCGATTAAAGAAGTTGCACCGAGCTTATATATTGTAGCGCGCACAGATGCTCGTGGTGTAGAAGGATTAGATGAAGCAATTGAAAGAGCGAATGCATATGTAAAAGCAGGTGCAGACGCAATTTTCCCAGAAGCGCTACAATCAGAAGAGGAATTCCGTCTATTTAATAGCAAGGTAAATGCACCTTTATTAGCGAATATGACTGAATTCGGAAAAACACCGTATTATAGTGCAGAAGAATTTGCGAATATGGGCTTCCAAATGGTTATTTATCCTGTAACTTCACTTCGTGTTGCAGCGAAAGCGTATGAGAATGTGTTTACTTTAATTAAGGAAACTGGTTCTCAAAAAGATGCACTTTCTAATATGCAAACGAGAAGTGAGTTATATGAAACAATTTCATATCATGACTTTGAAGAACTAGATACTGGAATTGCAAAAACAGTATTATCAGAGGATCAATAGATAAAACAACTAAGGCGATGAGAATACATCTTTAGCAAGACAAACTGCTTGATGTGAAAATTCATCGCCTTCTGTTTTCAAAAATAAGATATTCCACTCATCGTAGACGAGCATATGTAGTAGCAAGTAAGGCCGAAATGATAGGGGGATTCAGATGGAGAAAACGAAGTTACCGTGGGATGAATTTTTTTCACTTAATAAAGATGTGAATCATGCTTTCTTTACGCCAGAAGATTTTTCAGGAGACGAAGATTTAATCGCAAAAACGACTGAACAATTCGTTAAACAAGAAATTGTTCCACAAATGGAGAATATTGAACAACATAACTATAAAGTTTCTCGTCAATTGTTTGAGAAAGCTGGAGAACTTGGATTATTAAGTATCGAGGTTCCAGAAGAATATGGCGGATTTGAATTAGGAAAGGCAGTTTCAGGGCTTGTAGCAGAAAAAATGGGATACGCTGGTGCATTTAGCGTTTCATTTAATATACACGCAGGTGTAGGTACATTGCCTTACATATATTACGGAACGAAAGAACAAAAAGAAAAATATTTGCCGAAAATTGCATCAGGAGAATGGATTGGGGCCTATGCTTTAACTGAACCAAATGCTGGTTCTGATGCTTTAAGTGCAAAAACGAGTGCAGTATTAAATGAAGATGGTACTGCTTGGAAGTTAAATGGTGAGAAGCAATGGATTACAAATGCTCATATGGCAGATGTATACGTTGTTTTTGCGAAGACAAATAAAGGAATGACAGCGTTTATTGTCGAAAGAACATGTGAAGGGGTATCTATTGGGCTAGAAGAAAAGAAAATGGGGATTAAAGGTTCTTCAACGGCTACCCTTATTTTAGAAGATGTTGTCATACCTGCTGAAAATGTTTTAGGGGAAGTTGGGAAAGGGCATCACGTAGCTCTTAATATTCTTAACTTTGCTAGATTAAAACTTGCCTTTGGAAATATTGGAACAGCAAAGCAAGCAATTGGATTGTCCGTTCAATACGGAAAAGAACGTAAACAGTTTCAAACGGAATTAGTAGACTTTACGATGATTCAAGAGAAAATTGCAAATATGATCATTGCTACATATGGAGCAGAAAGTGCAGCGTATCGTACAGCAGGTGTAATTGATGAAGCAATTCATGAGAGCGATGAAGATCTTATGAAGAAAATGTCTCAATTTGCAATTGAATGTGCACTGAATAAAGTAAATGCTTCTGAAACACTTGGTCATATCGTAGATGAAGCTGTACAAATTCATGGTGGTTACGGTTATATGCAAGAGTATGAAGTAGAACGATTATACCGTGATGCTAGAATTAGTCGTATTTTTGAAGGGACGAACGAAATTAATAGATTAACAGTTGCCAAAATGTTAATGAAGCAAATGGAACAAATTGAAGATACTGAAATAGAGATTGATGTAGAAAATGTCGAAAGAAACCATCGTTACATTTTATTAGCGAAAAAATTGTTGAAACAATCTTTGAAAACGCTCTCTAAAACTCCAGGTTTAAAAATTGATCAAGAGCAAGAATATTCACGTGTATTATCAAATATGTTAACGGACGTGTACGTCATGGAATCAGCATTTTTACGTACGAGTAAAGCAATTAGTAAAAATGGTGCAGAAAAAGAGCGTACGAAACAAATGATAACTGACGTTATTTGTGAAGAAGGCTATCGCAAAGTAGAAGAATCAGCGATTTCTATACTTTCCGCGGCTATTACAGAAGAACAAGATAGACACGTGATTTTAACTGAAATTCGTCAATTATTAGTGCCTTTATACACGAACGTATTTACAAAAAAGAGAGAAATTGCGAAAGCTATTATAAATCGCGGAAAGTATATTGTGTAAATAGGAGGAAAGCGATATGAAAAAGATTGGTTTTATCGGTTTAGGTAACATGGGTCTTCCGATGTCTAAAAATTTAGTTAAATCAAGTTACACAGTATATGGTGTGGATTTAAATAAAAATGCTGAAGCTTCTTTTGAAAAAGAAGGCGGAATTATCGGCTTATCAATTTCAAAACTAGCAGAAACATGCGATGTAATTTTTACAAGTTTACCTTCACCTCGCGCTGTTGAAGCGGTATATTTTGGCGAAGAAGGATTATTTGAAAATAGTCACTCGAATGTAGTTTTAATTGATACAAGTACTGTATCTCCACAGTTAAACAAACAGTTAGAGGAAGCTGCAAAGGAAAAGAAAGTAGACTTTTTAGCAGCACCTGTTAGTGGTGGGGTAATTGGAGCTGAAAACCGTACATTAACATTTATGGTTGGTGGATCAAAAAAGGTATATGAAAAGACGGAATCTATCATGGGTGTATTAGGTGCGAACATTTTCCATGTTAGTGAGCAAATTGATAGTGGGACAACAGTTAAATTAATTAATAACCTATTAATTGGTTTTTATACAGCTGGTGTGAGTGAAGCTTTAACATTAGCGAAAAAGAACAATATGGATTTAGATAAAATGTTTGATATTTTAAATGTAAGCTATGGTCAAAGTAGAATTTATGAGCGCAATTATAAAAGTTTTATTGCATCAGAAAACTACGAGCCAGGTTTTACTGTAAATTTATTAAAGAAAGATTTAGGGTTTGCAGTAGATTTAGCGAAAGAAAGTGAGCTTCACTTACCAGTAAGCGAAATGCTATTAAACGTATATGAAGAAGCAAGTGAAGCTGGGTATGGTGAAAACGATATGGCTGCTTTATATAAGAAAGTTAGTGAACAATTAATTTCTAATCAAAAATAATAGACTTATAAACATCATAAAAAAGGAGAGAATATAATGATTACAACTGAAATTAAACGAGTAAAAAATCATATTAATGGTGAGTGGGTAGAATCTACTGGTACAGAAGTAGAAGCAGTTCCAAATCCGGCGACTGGAAAAATTATCGCTTACGTTCCGCTATCTCCGAAAGAAGATGTTGAAAAAGCTGTTGAAGCGGCAAAAGCAGCATACGAAACATGGTCTAAAGTACCAGTTCCGAATCGTTCAAGACAATTGTATAAATATTTACAGCTTTTACAAGAAAACAAAGAAGAACTTGCAAAAATCATTACGCTAGAAAATGGTAAAACATTAACGGATGCAACTGGTGAAGTACAACGTGGTATTGAAGCAGTAGAACTTGCAACATCTACTCCAAATTTAATGATGGGACAAGCACTTCCGAATATTGCAAGCGGCATTGATGGATCAATTTGGCGCTACCCAATTGGAGTTGTTGCTGGAATTACGCCGTTTAACTTCCCGATGATGATTCCATTATGGATGTTCCCGCTTGCAATTGCTTGTGGTAATACATTCGTATTAAAAACATCTGAAAGAACACCACTTTTAGCAGAGCGACTTGTAGAGTTATTCTATGAAGCTGGTTTTCCAAAAGGCGTATTAAATTTAGTACAAGGCGGAAAAGATGTTGTAAATAGCATTTTAGATAATAAAGATATTCAAGCTGTTTCGTTCGTTGGTTCTGAGCCGGTAGCTCGTTACGTATATGAAACAGGTACGAAACATGGGAAACGTGTACAAGCGTTAGCTGGTGCGAAAAACCATGCGATTGTTATGCCAGATTGCAATCTTGAGAAAACGGTACAAGGTGTAATTGGATCTGCATTTGCAAGTAGTGGAGAGCGCTGCATGGCATGTTCAGTAGTAGCAGTAGTTGATGAAATTGCAGATGAGTTCATCGACGTACTAGTAGCAGAGACGAAGAAGTTAAAAGTAGGTGACGGTTTCCACGAAGATAATTATGTTGGACCATTAATTCGTGAGTCTCATAAAGAACGCGTATTGGGCTATATTAACAGCGGTGTAGCAGATGGAGCTACTTTATTAGTAGATGGCCGTAAAATTAAGGAAGAAGTTGGAGAAGGTTACTTTGTAGGTGCGACAATCTTTGACGGTGTAAATCAAGAAATGAAAATTTGGCAAGATGAGATTTTTGCTCCAGTATTAAGCATTGTACGTGTTAAAGATTTAGAAGAAGGTATTAAACTAACAAATCAATCTAAATTTGCAAATGGTGCGGTTATTTATACATCAAGCGGTAAACATGCACAAACGTTCCGTGATAACATCGATGCGGGCATGATCGGTGTAAACGTAAACGTTCCAGCACCAATGGCATTCTTCGCATTCGCAGGAAATAAAGCTTCATTCTTTGGTGATTTAGGTACAAATGGTACAGATGGCGTTCAATTCTATACACGTAAAAAAGTTGTAACTGAGCGCTGGTTTTAATATAAAGTAGACAGCCAAATCAGTTGTTAAAAGAAAACCACCACTATGAATAGTGGTGGTTTTTTTCTTGTTAATTGCTTTTTTCAAAAGCTAGTTTAATACCAAAACCAATTAAGACAATTCCCGTTAACCCTTGAATATAACGTTGTGTCTTCGGTTTTTTCATAAAAGCACTAATTTTATCAATTAAAAATATATAAAAAGCGAACCAAATAACTGTTAAAACTAGGTAAGTAAGGCCCATTATAAGAAGTTGGATAAACGTATTATGATTTGGATTTAAAAATTGCGGTAAAAATGTTAAAAAGAAGACTGCGATTTTAGGGTTTAATAAATTTGTAAGAAACCCTTGGCGAAAGCAAGAAGTATTCCCGTTTGCGTTATTCAAAGATATATCGTTCGTATTGACGCCTTCTTTATTTCTTACTGCTAAAAGGGCTTTAATACCAATATAAATTAAATATAGAGCTCCAACGTACTTGAAAATAGAAAATAAAAGAGCTGACTTTACAATAAGTGCGGAAAGTCCGATTACTGCTGCTAAAGTATGAATTGATAGTGCAACACATGTACCGAACACTGTTTTCACCCCGCCTACCTTACCAGCAACTAATGTGTTTTTCGTAGCCATTGCAGTATCAGGACCAGGTAAAATAATAAGACAAATAGACATAATGATGAAAAGAAAATAATTTTCAATCATAGTCGCTCCTCCTTCTTTTATTTTTAGAATATTTAATTAAAAATAGTGTAGCACATAATTCGGTTTAATAAAATTAAATTTTATTAAAATTTATTAAATAGGAAAAAGGCTATATAGGCGTGTAATTATACGACTATATAGCCTCAATTTAATCCCGTATGAAAGGGCGATTGCTTCTACTAATAATAAGAGGGAGATAAACCCTACTTATTAAATTCTCACTTTACGCATTAAGTAAGTTAAAGAACCGGTTTACATCTTCTTCTGAAACATCACTTAACTGCTTATATTTATAATTTGGATTTTGGTCTTTATCAACGACAACAGATCGTACTCCTTCAAAGAAATCTTCATGTCTCATGAAGTTTTTAGCAAGTACAAGGTCAGTAGCGAAACATTCTTCAACGGACTTATTTTGTCCATCAATAAACTGTTTTAATGTTACTTTTAGTGAAATAGGAGATTTTGATAATAACGTTTCTTTCGCTTTTAAAGAAAAGGAACTTTGATCTTTCTCTAATGAATGAATAATTTCTTCAATTGTATCGAATGCAAAATGTGAATTAATTTCTTCTAATGAAGGAGCAAGCTCGCTTTCTAATGTTGGAGCAGTTGCGAATGTACGAATGACTTCTTTTAAATGAGTATGTACATCATCTTCTTTAGACCAATTTACACTTTCCAGTTCAGTAAGGAAATTTGGTAATGAATCAGATGCAATAAAATAATCAGCAGCGTTTATAAATAATACGTCAGAAGCTTTTAAAATAGATGCTGTTAAAGCGACATAGCGGCCGGCATACCCTGGAGCTTTATTTAAGAAATAAGCAGCACCGACGTCTGGGAAGAAGCCAATATTCATCTCTGGCATTGCCCATTTCGTACGCTCAGTTACAATTCTGTATTTCGCACCATTTGTAAGACCGACACCACCACCCATTACAATTCCATCTAAACAAGCGATAATCGGTTTTTTATATTGATAAATATATGTATCAATTTCATACTCTTCTTCAAAGAAACGTTCCGCATGCTGCAATGCAGCTTCATTTGAACGTGCTTCATAAAGAGTTTTAATGTCGCCACCTGCACAAAAACCTTTTGTGCCAGCTCCTTTTAATACGATAAGCGCAATTCGCTCATCATGTTCCCACTCTTTCAGTTTTTGCCCAATTGGTTGCAACATGTCATAAGATAAAGAATTAAGTGCTTTTGGGCGGTTTAAAGTAATTGATGCAACGCCGTTTTCGCTAACAGAAAATAAAACGTGTTCAGTCATAATTCATCCTCCCTTACATATCTTCTTATTCTTAATTCTTTATACGTACTGAAATGTCCTTTATAAATTTTGTCTAAAGTTGGCGGTATATGTTAATTTATCCACTGCATATTTTGACGAGTTATATTTGCAGGATTTTGGAGGTTGAAAATGAATATTACAACATTACTGTAATTGTAATTATTTGAAGTTACCATGATAAACACGCTATTATATATGTGTAAATTGTACATAATCGCTTCGAAAAGAGTATTTGAAGTGATTATAATGAAAGAAAAATTGCTTTTCATTAGAAATAGAGAAAGGAGAAATCGGAATGCCAGTACCTTTACTATTGTCGGTGATTATTTTGTCTTCTTTAATGATAGGGATAACGCAATATTTTCATCATACAGATACGACAGAGGAAGTGAAGGATAAAGTACGACTTGTATTTCCGATTTTTATCATATCTATTTCTTTTTGCATTTTATTAAATAAAGATGGGTACATTGTTGCAGTATTTTCATTTTTTGTAGCGATTGTTTTCATTACAGTTTTATATTATGTAATGAAAGAATTTATCCAAAAATAAAGATGTCATATGAGACATTTTTATTTTTGGAAAGAATAAAATTTCACATACCGTATTATATGTGAAATTAAAAAAACATATCGCAATAGAAAAGTATGTACTTTACCGTGTATTTACTTGTCAATCTTGCATAGCCAATATACTATTAATAGTGTAGAGATTAGAAAAAGGGGTTGTATCTATCATGAAATTTGAGATGCACACAAAAATTATTTCAAATGAAAAAGAAGTAAGATTACATATAGAAGAAAACATATTTCAATTAAAATTGGATGGTTATCACTTATTTACAGTTCAAGAAATATTACCTTTATATAAATCAAATGAAGAAAGAATCGGTAGTGCAATGATACAAAAGTTAGAATGGGAGAACGGAAAAACTACAATAAACTATCAACTTGTATCACTAAATTCAGTAAATTAAAAGGAGCAGGAAACCATGAAGTTATTTCATACAGCCGATTGGCATTTAGGAAAGCTTGTTCATGGCGTGTATATGACTGAAGATCAAAAGATTGTATTAGATCAGTTTGTACAAGCTGTTGAAGAAGAAAAACCAGATGCCGTAATTATTGCAGGGGATTTATATGACCGAGCAATTCCACCTACGGAAGCAGTAGACTTATTAAATGATGTGCTGCAAAAAATAGTGATTGATTTACAAACACCAGTTATTGCAGTCGCAGGAAACCATGATAGTCCAGATCGTATTCATTTTGGAAGTAGTTTAATGAAGAAACAAGGATTATTTATTGTGGGGCAATTTCAATTTCCATATGAGCCAATTATATTAAATGATGAATATGGGGAGATTCACTTCCATCTCATTCCTTATGCGGATCCAAGCATAGTGAGACATGTATTGAAAAACGAAGACGTACGTTCTCATGATGATGCGATGCGTATTTTTATGAATGAGCTTTCTGAAACGATGGATAAAGAAGCTAGACATGTATTTGTTGGTCATGCATTTGTAACTTCTGCGGGCGAAGCGGAAGAGAATACAAGTGATGCTGAACGACCGCTTTCAATTGGTGGTGCTGAATACGTGAATAGTCATTATTTTGATAAGTTTCATTACACAGCGCTTGGACATTTACATCAAGCGCATTTTGTACGTAATGAGACAATTCGATATTCAGGTTCTCCACTTGCATATTCTATTTCTGAAGAAAAACATAAAAAAGGATATTATATTGTGGAATTGGACGAGCAAGGTGAAGTAACAATTGAAAAAAGGTTACTTACACCACGCCGTAAAATGCGAACAGTAGAAGCGAAAATAGATGAATTGTTACAACATCCAGTAAGTGAAGATTACGTGTTTGTAAAATTATTAGATGAAAATCCTGTCTTGCAGCCAATGGAAAAAATACGCTCTGTTTATCCAAATGCAATGCATGTTGAAAGAGCCATTCAAAGACGAGAGTTCACTGAGTCAAATGAAGTAACTGTTTCAAGACATAAAATGGATGATTTATCATTATTAAAGGCTTTTTATAAAGAAATGAAAGGCTTAGATTTATCAGAAGAGAAAGAACGTCTATTTGTAGAAGTATTACAAACAGTGCAAGAACGGGAAGGTGAACGAGGATGAGACCGATTCAGCTTATTATGACGGCATTTGGCCCATATAAACAGAAAGAAGTAATTGATTTTGACGATTTGGGAGAGCATCGTATTTTCGCCATTTCTGGAAACACGGGCGCCGGAAAGACAACGATTTTTGATGCGATTTGTTATGTTTTATATGGTGAGGCAAGCGGAGAAGAACGAAGTGATACGAGCATGCTCCGCAGTCAATTTGCTGATGATAATGTGTATACAAGCGTAGAATTAACCTTTCAGTTAAAAGGGAAACGTTATGAAATAAAACGACAACTGGGACATAAAAAACAAGGGAACAAGACGATTACGGGACATGCAGTAGAATTATATGAAGTAATTGATGAAGAGAAGATTCCGGCTGTTGATCGTTTCCATGTAACGGATGTAAATAAAAAAGTAGAAGATTTAATTGGTTTAAGTAAACATCAATTTAGCCAAATTGTTATGTTACCGCAAGGGGAATTCCGAAAACTATTAACATCTGAGACAGAAAACAAAGAAGAGATTTTGCGTCGTATTTTTAAAACAGATCGTTATAAGTTAATGCGTGAGTTACTTGACCAAAAACGAAAACAATGGAAAGACGTCTTACAAGAAAAACAGAAAGAGCGAGAGTTATATTTCCGTAATGTTTTTAAATTACCAATTCGTGATGGAGCATTATTAGAGACATTAGTGGAACAAGACCATGTAAATACGCATCAAGTAGTAGAGGCATTAGAACAAGAGACAGCTGCGTATAAGGCAGAGGTGGAGCAATTACAAGTAGAACAAGATATTCAAACGAAGCAATTAAAGGATGCTGAAACACGTTTTCATGCAGCGAAGTCTGTAAATGAGAAATTTATAGATTTACAACAAAAGAATGAGAAATATAATACTTTACAAGAAAAACGTTCAGTAATTGAAATGAAAGAAATATCTTTTAAGCGTGCGGAACAAACGAAGCGCTTATTACCATTTGAACAGTGGTACGAAGAAGCAATGCAAAATGAGCAGAAAGCTGAAAGTTTGTTAAAACAAATTATCGCTAAAAAAGAAAATATAATGAATAATTTTGAACTTGCTCAGGAGAAATATGAAGCAGTAAAGAATAAAGAACCTGAGAGAGAAAATGCAAAAAAACTTGTTCAAAGATTAGAAGAGTTACAACCGATTATTGCATCATTAGCTGAGAAACAGTTGAATTTACAAAATGCAGAAATCCAACTAGGAAAATTAAAAGAAAGTATGCAAAACTTAGATCGACAATTAGAAGAGAATACAAATCAAAAACAGCTAATGTCTGGTGAATTACAGCAATTAGAGCGAGCGCTTGAACGATATGTAGATAAAGTAGAAGAACTAACGAATATGCGAGAAGATGCAAAAGTTTTAAAGCAAGCATATGACGTATGGCAAGAAAAACAAAAATTCGAGCAAGAAAAAGAAACTGCATTTATTAAGATGCAAGAGAAAGTTCGTGCATATGAGAATATGGAACGTCGCTGGTTAAGTGAACAAGCTGGTATATTAGCTCTTCATCTACATGATGGTGAATCTTGTCCAGTATGTGGCAGCACGAACCATCCGAAAAAAGCTTCAGAGCAAAGTGATGCCATCAATGAAAAAGAGTTAAATGATTTAAGAGACAAGAAGAACATTGCTGAAAAATTACATGTGCAAGTAGAGGAGAAATGGAATTTCTATCATCTTCAATATGAACAAGTAATAGAAGAGGTTAAGAAGCGAGGTTATCGCTCAGAAGAATTAGCTGAAACATATAGTGCGCTTGTTCAAAAAGGAAAACAATTAGCAACTGAAGTGAATACGTTAAAAGCAAGTGAAGAAACGCGTAAGCAAACAGCTGTGAAAATAAAAAGCATAGAAGAAAAAGTAGATGCACTTCAGAAACAAAAACATGAGGTAGAAACAGAACAGCACCGTATAGAAATGGATTGTATGCAGCTTCGTACGTCATATGAACATGATAAGAAAAACATTCCTGAAAACTTACAAACAGTCCAAGCTTGGAAAGTCCAGTTTGACCAAGCTATGCATGAGCTCAAATTAATGGAGGACGAATGGAAGAAAGTGCAGGAGGCGTATCAACATTGGCAAAATGAAAATATACGTATTCAAGCAGAACAGGAAGGTGCTTCTAATCAATTTGAAAGTGCAAAATCGAAGAAAGAAGAGACTTTCACGCGCTTTATGAAAGAGCTTGAACAGAGTGGATTTACAGATCAAATTACGTATAAAGAAGCGAAATTAAGTGATGCCGAGATGGATATGTTACAAAAAGAAATTCAAAGCTATTATTCATCTCTTGAAGTACTTGCAAAACAAATTGAAGAGTTACAGGGTGAATTAAAAGATAAAGAGTATATGGATATTACAGCGTTAGGTGAACATATAAAAGATCTAGAAATTAACCTTGATATCATTAAAGAAAAACGTCAACGTGCGCAAAATGCGGTAACATATATTTCTGATTTACATGAAAATATTAGGCGTATTGATGAGCAAATTCATGAGGAAGAAAAAGCTTTCCAAGAACTTGTTGACTTATATGAAGTAATGAAAGGTGATAACGAAAGCCGTATATCATTTGAACGTTACATCTTAATTGAGTATTTAGAACAAATTGTTCAAATTGCAAACGAACGATTACGTAAATTATCAAATGGACAATTTTATTTAAAACGAAGTGAACGAGTTGAAAAGAGAAATCGTCAAAGTGGATTAGGTCTAGATGTATACGACGCGTACACAGGCCAAACACGCGATGTAAAAACTCTATCTGGCGGCGAGAAATTTAATGCATCGCTTTGCTTAGCGCTCGGAATGGCAGACGCCATTCAAGCATATGAAGGTGGTATATCCATCGAAACGATGTTTATCGACGAAGGATTCGGTTCATTAGATGAGGAGTCATTAACAAAAGCTGTAGACGCATTAATTGACTTACAAAAATCAGGCCGATTTATCGGTGTCATTTCACACGTTCAAGAGCTGAAAAACGCAATGCCAGCTGTATTAGAAGTAACGAAGCAGAAGGATGGGTGTAGTCAGACACGGTTTGTGGTGAAGTAAGTTCAATTGTAATTCATATTATTTGCGATTCTTTAGTATAGAACTTTTGATAAAATAAAGGGGCTGTCTCATAAGTCTCTTTCGAAGTAAGATCACATGAAATCGAAAAGGCAGAAATGTTATAAAATCAACATTTCTGCCTTTCACTTTTTATACGATTTTGGCTAAAAAGCATCTTTTGGGACAGCCTCTTTATTTGTTATTCAAAATTAGATAATTCACCTATGAGTTATCTGTAGAAGACGGCGTATTTTCCAAACGATTATAAGCTTTAAAAGCCGAAATTGCCGAGATAACACCGCCTACTAAAAATAAAGCCGATCCACCGACCAAAATGATACGACTGACATATGTTTCGCGCGCTTCTTCAACTTCTTCTTGTAACATTGTAGGCATTTGAATTCCCCCTAAATAACATTTATTTTGTAGATAGTATATACAAACGCCTAAAATATGTTAAAATCACTGGATAGTGTTAGGAGGAAATATGTAGTTAGATGTGAATTATTTGAAAAATCTTCATTACAAATTTATGCGAACTTCACATAGAGCACATATTAACATTGTATTATGTATATGTACCAAATAAATAAAGTGAATGTAAGTTCTGTTTTCAAAAATTTAAAATCCTTTTATTTCTATATGAAAGTTTTAATCGAGGGTTTTAAAAATTTTGGAAATAGATCTTATAAAAATGGAATTCATATAAAAGGGGAATGTCTTATGACAACATATACGAGTGAAATGAAAAAAACTTTAGTTTCAGAAGAAGATGTAGATATTTTAAAAATTATGGCGCATCCAATCCGACTGCAAATTGTAAATGAATTAAGTACAAGAAAAACTTGTAATGTAACACAATTAACAGAGTTACTGAACATCCCGCAATCTACTGTTTCACAACATTTATCAAAAATGAAGGGTAAAGTGTTACGAGCAGAGAGAAGAGGTTTAGAAATTTATTATCATATTAACAATTTAAAAGCGAGTAAGATTGTTAATGTTTTAGGGTATATAAACTAGTGAAATATTTTTATATAAAATAGCCCCTGCTGTTTAGCAGGGGCTATTTTGGGTTGTTTTATGTATTTGCATTTAAAACTTTATAGTTTTTATGATTTACAATTGTTCGATCAAATTCAAAAGTACCACCGCTTACATTTGTAATTTCAACTAAGACCGATTCAGTATAAAGTTTTAATACAGATCCTGTAATCTTTAAATTGTTTCGTTGAAAAAGTATAGTATCCCCTACGTTTGCTTTCATAGTACCTCCTCATTAAAGACAGAAATATTTTTTATTATATATATTAAACCACGTATAAGTATATTAGTGAATATTTAGTTTTATTTATCAAAAAAATATTTGTAGTCTATGTGTGCAGAATTAAAAGAAGTTTTAACAAGACGTATTAAAAATGCTTTCATTATGATGGAATTTGTAGAGCCAATTATTACATTTGAAGAAATGTAATCAACGATTGTAAAATACCCAATAACAACGGTTTTAAATTCCCCAAAAATAACAGATAATCGTTTCGAAAC
>NZ_JAQFUL010000052.1:0-36156 GCF_027716265.1 Bacillus cereus group sp. Bc031 | reverse complement strand
TTCTAGCTAGCTTTTTAGAAAGAATAACGTTTTTTGTCACTTGGGGGTAGTGAAAATTCTTAAGTTGATGGGCATGGCTTTCTTTATATCTTCTTTTTCCTTTGGAGCTAACGCATCAAGTAAAAACTGCGCATGATCAGTAAGTACCTTTAGCCAAAATTGATGCTCAAACAACGCACTTTCTTCATAATTTCTCTCCACCAAATCCCCTCCGTCTATTCATCCTTCTCTACCACTTGAAGTTTATATCCATCTGGGTCTTGTACTACAATACTCCTCGCGCATTCATTTTCTGTATATAAAATTTCATAAAACGCTAGCTTCTTTTTCAATTTCTCTATGTCAGAAATCGTAAATGTTAAATCCTTACATGAATCTGTAACACTTTTTTCCTGCCCACCTAACATGCGATTCATAACAAAACTAATTCTCGTTGAATCGGCATCATACCAAACCCCCGTTACATCTAATTGTGGTCTTTCTAAACTAGGTTTAATTCCTAAAATCCCTTCGTAAAAATATAACGTTTCCTTTAAGTTTTTCACTTTCAATACAATGAATTGTTTCACAGTCTCCACATTCATTCCCCCCGTACCTATTACTTTTTTATATGTGTCATAAATGCTCATTATGTCTGAATACAATACGTAGTAATGAACATGTAAGGAGGTTTATTCGTGAATAAATATATGAGATCATTCGTGCCCTATCATAGTCCTCAAGATCCTTGCCCTCCTATCGGAAAAAAATTTTACTCTACTCCTCCTAATTTATTTTTAGGCTTTCAACCGCCAAACTTACCACAATTCACGCCAAAAGAAGCGCTACAAAAAGGGACTTTATGGCCTGTTTTTTATGACTATTATGAAAATCCTTATAAAAAAGGGCGGTGACTACTGACGTGACTCAATCGCTACCAGAAGAATATTATAAGCTGTTACTGGAGCTTCAAGAACTAGACTTTGTACTAGTCGAACTCACTCTTTATTTAGATACACATCCAGATGACACTGCCGCGATTAATCAATTTAATGACTTTTCCTATAAACGAAGAGTATTAAAACAAAAGATGGAAGAAAAATACGGGCCACTCCAACAGTTTGGAAACAGCTATTCTAATGCCCCTTGGGAATGGAGCAAAGGTCCTTGGCCATGGCAAATATAAAGGAGAGAAACTATGTGGATTTATGAAAAAAAATTACAATACCCTGTTAAAGTAGGAACTTGCAATCCAGCACTTGCAAAATTATTAATTGAACAATACGGCGGTGCAGATGGAGAATTAGCTGCTGCACTCCGTTACTTAAATCAACGTTATACAATTCCTGACAAAGTCATTGGCCTACTTACTGATATTGGTACAGAAGAATTTGCTCATCTTGAAATGATTGCTACAATGGTTTATAAGCTGACGAAAGATGCGACTCCTGAACAAATGAAAGCTGCTGGTCTTGACCCTCATTACGCTGATCATGATAGTGCACTCCACTACCATAACGCTGCCGGTGTTCCATTTACTGCAACCTATATACAGGCTAAAGGTGATCCAATTGCCGACCTATACGAGGATATTGCGGCTGAAGAAAAAGCACGCGCAACATATCAATGGCTTATTAACTTATCAGATGATCCAGATATAAATGACAGCCTACGCTTCTTACGTGAACGAGAAATCGTCCATTCACAACGTTTCCGAGAAGCGGTTGAAATTTTAAAAGAAGAACGTGATAAAAAAATATTTTTTTAAAACACGTATCCTAGTGATATGTGTTTTTTTACGCTATAAGTTAAATCCTTCCTATTAAACATATAAATAGTATATTTATTCGATTTAATGCATTATTTTTTAATTTTTTCAAAATTCCCTATTGCTTTCTAGTCATCAGACCTTTAAAATAATAACAGTTACTCGACAAATTATTTGAATTTTCGACAAAAACACTCATTAGGAGGATTTTCTTTATATGCGTACAACTTTAAAACCAGCGCAAATACTTTCGATTAGTTTACTACTATTCGCAGTTTTCTTCGGTGCTGGTAATATGATTTTCCCGCCCCTTCTCGGTCTTTCTTCCGGAGAAAATATGTGGATTTCCATTACAGGATTTATTATTACAGACGTCGGTTTATCTTTACTAGCTATCGTCGCTGTTGCCCTTGCCGGTGGTAGTTTTAACACTTTAGCAAGCCGTGTTCATCCAAAATTCGCAGCAATATTCGCTATCATTATTTATCTTTCAATCGGCCCACTATTTGTTATTCCACGAACTGGATCTGTATCTTACGAAATTGGGATTGCACCACTTTTCCCAGACCAATGGTACTCTATGTTAGTTTTTAGTGCGATTTTCTTTACAGTCGTCTACTTCTTATCATTAAATCCATCAAAATTAGTAGATCATATCGGAAAAATATTAACGCCAATTTTACTTGGAATTATTGCAATTATGGCAACAAAAGCACTTCTTTCACCAGGAACGTTTGCAGAACCTGTTGGTGACTATAAAGAAATTCCATTTTTCAAAGGATTTCTTGAAGGGTTTTTAACGTTAGATGCAATCGGTGCTCTCGTATTATCAACGATCGTTGTAAATGCAATTCGCCAAAACGGTATACAAGAGAAGAAATCAATTGCGAAATATACAATTATTTGCGGAAGCATTGCCGCTCTATTTTTAACAATTGTGTACTTCTTACTCGGTTATATCGGTGCTTCAAACGGCAACTTAGGACAATTCGAGAACGGTGGTCAACTATTAGCGACTGTTATGTATCACTTCTTTGGGACAAGCGGTAATGTTTTATTAAGTATCGCCATTATCTTCGCTTGTTTAACGACAGCAATTGGTGTTGTAAGTGCATTTGCAAACTATTTCGCAACAGTACTAACAAATGTTTCTTACAAAAAGCTCGTACTATACGTTTGTATTTTCAGCTTCGTGATTTCAAACTTAGGTTTAAGTTTATTAATCAAAATTACATTACCTGTATTAATTATTTTATATCCAATTACGATTATTTTAATTTTCGTATCATTTATAGATAAATATACGAAACGTAAACCTTCTGTCTACATCGGGGCAATGATTGCAGCATTCATTATTAGTTGTATTCATGCACTTGATAATGTGGGAATGATACCAAGTTTTATCGCTAATATCGTACACACGATTCCTTTTTATAACTTAGGAATCGGCTGGATCGTTCCAGCAATAATTGGTGGTATAATCGGATACTTTATTCCACAAACAGAAGCTGAAGGCGAAGTTTCTACAAAATAAAGTAAAGAAGCAAGCATGAAATACATGCTTGCTTCTGTTTATTTTCACATCGTATGCTTAAAAGTAAATAACTCTTCTTTCGACTGCACAACAGATTGTTCCTCTTCTGCAACATCCTTCTTTAGCTCTCCTCCTAACCTTACTTTCATCATCGCCTCTTCTATGCTTTTTACAATCATATTTCCTGAAAAAATAGTAAGTCCAAAAAATGTAATCGGAACGAGAGGGATCCACGGATTCACTGTTAATGACCTAAAGTATACTCCAATTAAACCTGACCATTCATGCGTATAAGATTCCACCTCTTTTATTTGTCCACCAAACATTACAGTCCCACCAAAGAACACTTCAAGTAATCCTAAGTGCAGTAAAATAGTAAGAGTCTGCGTAAACTGCTGAAGAAATACGAGTATAAACGTCATATAGAGGTGCGGAAAAAGATGTTTTATAACAATATGTCTTCTCGATCCACCTAATATGCGTGCGGCATCAACAAATTCTTCCGTTCGCAATTTACGAACTTCCTTCGCAACATACAGTGCAATAACTGGCATTACAAGCAGTACAAGTAATACCACTTGAAACGAAGCCCTTTCAAAAAAGGTTGTTGTCTCCTCTCCGCTTCCAAATGTATTTGCAGATTGAAGAAAAAAATACGCAATCATAACTGTCGGAATAACTGTAAAACTATCAAAGAAAGCCTCAATTTTTGAAAATCCTCTTTTTATATACGTTCCGAGTACGACACCGAAAAACACACCTATTACCATTCTAAGTGCCGCAATAAAAATAGATATACCAATCGTCCACTTCGCGCCCTCAATGACTAAATGTAACAGGTCATACCCTTTCCGGTCTGTCCCGAGTAAAAATTGTAATGAAGGTGGAAACGGTGGCACTTGTGGATTTTCATCCGCATCATATTGCAATGTAACTTGTCTAATATGTCCATCATTCCATAACGTATTTCCGATGCTCAAAAGAACTAATAGGAGAAGGAACCCAATACTTATCCAAAATCTTTTATCACGTTTTATATACGTCCACATATTATAATCTCTCCTTCATCGCAGCCGGAATGAGATAATGAAACAATTTAAATAAAATAAAAATCGGAATATATATAAGAAGCACACTAACAATGAAAACCTCAACTCTAATACCGAAATACGATTTCAAAAACATAAAAATACCACCCGTATTAAAAATCCATTCTATAATATATAAATTAGATAACATAAAAAAGATATTCGTTTTCGCAAAGAATAATGTACTAAGCAACACATTTCGTAAAATATGGCGATTTAAAATATGAAAGCGCCCCAGCCCTTTCGCCTTAGCAAATAGTACATAATCTTTTTCTAGTTCATTTTCAAAACGAAGCACGATCATTTTTACAAACATAATCGTAGTCGGGATGCTCAAACACAATATTGGCAACCCCCTAATCGACTCGCCTCCAATTGAAGCAATTTGAAAAGGTAAAAAACCTGTTTGTTTAAAAAACCATACAACTAAAATTTGTGATACTAAAATAAGAAGGATATCTGGAATGGATTCTAGGAAGATAAGAAATGATTTAATTCGATGTTGTATACGCGGTGAACTACTCATAATTACATAAACAATACAAAATGCTACAAATAATGAAATGAAAAAAGCAGCTAAAAATATAATAATTGTTTCTTTATAATGGACAAACAACTGTGGAAATAAAAATTTATCTCCCACATATTTTAAATTGGAGATGTCCATTAAATTCACAAACACTTCTTGTAAACTCTTTATGTACTGTGATGCATGCAGCTCAAATCCATAAAATAGTTTCGGCAATGTCCCTAAACAAATAATACCCAAAATCGAAATAAGAAATTGAATCGTCACTTCCATCCCATTCAAAAATACTTTTTTGACCATTTTCGCCCTTCTCTCTTTATAATTTACTCCTCAATTTTATTCTCAATTTTCTGAATTGTAAATATTTATTATATATAAAATCGCTAGGTTATGACCCTAACGATTCTTTGTGTAACTGTTTTTCTCTTTTCGCAAACGGCATATACAAAATAAAACATCCAATAAGCGCTGCAAGTTCTAATGAAATAATATAGTAAGGAGGTGGTCCTAACATATCAAGTAATGAAGCTGTTTCTGGCTTATGAGCTAAAAACATATAATTACCACCTGTTTTGTAATTTACAAACGAAACAATCGGAATCAATATGTTTAAAAATATCATTGTGCGTTTAATAGATTGTACTGTCGGACGATATCCTTCCACCCAAATCATAAAGAGTGGCGCCCAAATGAGCAATATATGCGCGATAAAATATTCAATGAACCGAAAATGCGGAAAAGCATACTGCAAGTTTGGCGTTAAAATGGCTTGTGATGCACCAATAATTCCTGTAAAAAATACAATCTCATATATACGGTAACTTTTCGTTATGATCATAATTGACGCTAACAACAAACTAATCGTACATAACTCAAACGGTAATGAAGTGGCTAGCTCAAAAATCCCTGCTTTCCACTCCCACATATGAAGTCCAATTTCACTCCCTATAAATAGAAATGCAATCGCATATCGAACCGTTATATTCCACTCATTTTGACGTAATACATCTTGGTATTGATATAAAAAAACGATTCCCACCAACAGAATAAATAATATAATGGCATGTTGCCTTGAGTAGGGAATAAACGGTTTTAATGGATGCGCACTAAAATAAGCTTCCATCTTCCTTCCTCCTCTCCTTCATACAATATTATTGTAAGAAAGAAACAACGAGTCAATTCATTTGCTTACACTGGGACAAGCTCTACCTTACATTTACATATTCATACCTTACAAAACTGTAAGGTTATTGTAAGCTAAAACGATTTGTCAGATTCTTTACCTCTTCTATACTTAATGTAGATACTAAAACGAACGAAAAGGTGATAAATAGATGAAGAAGAAAAATAAAGTGTTAATTACTAGTGTAGTAGCAATCGGAATTGCAGCTGGATCATACTTTGCATTTGCTGGCGGCGGTTCAGAAGTAGCAATGGCATATAGCGGATATAAAGTAACCGAAAAACAAATCCAAAACGCGCAAAAATTTGGCGGTGAAGTCATTCCAAACGGAATTGAAACAATTTCATTTGATCCAACAAAAGGTACGTATGAATTAGCTGTAAAAAAAGGTGATGAAGTGAAAAAAGGGCAACTCCTTTTTAAATATAATGACCCTACTGCGAAACAAGGTGTAACAGAAGCAGAAATGCAAAAGAAAATCGCACAAAAAGAAGTAACATTGTTCCAAAAGCAAATTGATGCTGCGAAACAAAAATTACAAAAAGATAAAAATGCAGGCCTTCCTGCTGAAGCATTAAAAGCATCTGAAATTGAAGTACAACAATTAGAATCACAGCTTGAAATGAAAAAGTTTGAAGTTGAAAAATCTGATGAAATGATTAAAGCTGCAAAAGAGAAAGTAAATACACTTTCTGTAACGAGCCCTGCTGATGGCGTAATTGATGATATCGTAAAAATCGCTGATGAAAAAACAGGTATGAGCGGTATTACACTTCGTCACGCTGGTCCATTTAAAGTAAAAGGTCAACTTTCTGAATATGAGCTTGCTAGTATGAAAGTTGGGCAAGAAGTAACTGTTTCCTCAAAAACGGTCGCTGGTAAGACTTGGACAGGAAAAGTAACAGAAATCAGTTCTACACCATTAAAGAGCATGGACGAAAATAAAACTGTTTCTAACTATCAATTCACTGTCACTTTAGATAATAGTGAAGAATTACAAAACGGCTTCCACGTTTACGTAACAAGTAAATCTGGCGAAGCAACTGGTACAATTGTTCCGAAAAGCAGCATCGTGAAAAAAGGTGACAAAAATGTTGTATTCATTGTAAAAGATGGTAAAGCGAAAGAACAAGCAGTTACTGTTGAATTCGAGACTGATAGCGAAGCAAAAGTTTCTGGAGTGAAAAAAGGAGAACAAATTATCTCTAAACCTGAAAAAGACTTAAAAGATGGTATGGAGGTTGTCGTTGAATGATTAACTTAAAAGGCATCACGAAATCCTTCCAAAATGGTGCAGAATCTGTTCAAATATTACACGGAATTGACGTAACACTGAACCAAGGAGAATTCACCTCCATTATGGGACCATCTGGTTCTGGTAAATCAACTTTAATGAATATTATCGGTTGTTTAGATAAACCAACGACAGGTACGTACGAACTAGCTGGGCAAAATATTTCAAACATGTCTGAAACAGAACTGGCACGCGTTCGTAATAAGGAAATCGGATTCGTATTCCAAAACTTTATGTTATTACCGAGACTTACAGCACTTCAAAATGTAGAGCTACCTCTTATTTACGCTGGAGTTGATAAAAAAGAAAGACGTGAGCGCTCATTAGCTGCTTTAACAAAAGTAGGTTTAGCTGATCGTGCTACTCACTTACCGAACGAATTATCAGGTGGACAAAAACAGCGTGTCGCTGTTGCACGTGCAATCGTAAATAATCCAAAGTTCGTTTTAGCCGATGAACCGACGGGGGCACTTGATACGAAAACAAGTACACAAATTATGGACCTCTTTTACGAATTAAACAAACAAGGCTCAACAATCATTATGATTACCCATGATCGTGAAATCGGGGAAGCTGCAGCACGTCAAATTGTAATTCGTGACGGAAATATCGTCCAAGATTGGAGAGGTTAATTTTGAACACGAGTGAAAATATACGCATGGCCCTTTCCTCTATCTTTGCCCATAAGATGCGTTCTATCTTAACGATGCTAGGAATTATTATTGGGGTTAGTGCCATCATTACTATTATCTCGATTGGGGATGGAACAAACGCAAAGTTCCGCGAACAAATCGGGAATGAAAAAAAAGATCAGTTTTCTGTAAATTATAAGACAGAAGATTACTCAGATATGGACGGCAAAATTTCCTCAAGCATGTATGAAAGTATATCCAAAATTTCTGGTGTGCAAGAAGTTTATCCAGATGTAAAAGGAAAAGAAAAAGTATATGCAGGAAAAAAAGAATTAGATCTTGATATTACCGGTGCAAAAGGTGATTATTTTGAAGATACATCTAAATTCAAACTTGAGCACGGCAGATTTTTAACAGCAGCTGATTTAGACAGACCTGAACACACAATTGTATTAAATACAGATGCTTTTGATAAATTATATTCTTCATGGGAACCAAACTTATATATAGATATAAAAGGTACACCATACAAAGTAGTTGGCGTATATTCAGTAAAAGCAATGATGGGTGGCATGACATTTAAAGAAGGTGTCATTTCAGCAGAAAACTGGCCTGTACTATTCGGGAAAAATAACTACGATTCTGTAACGGTAAAAATTGCTCCTGGTCAAGATAAGGAAACTGTTCAAAAAGCAGTTGTAAAATCATTAAATGAAGCAAAAAAACCAGAGCATTCAGGTAAATTTGAAGTACCAGATCCACAAGAATTCTTAAAAGAAATTGATAGCTTCACAGGTATATTAAAAAGCGTATTCGGTGGTATTGCCGCTATTTCCTTACTTGTAGGTGGTATTGGTGTAATGAACATTATGCTAGTATCTGTAACAGAGCGTACACGCGAAATTGGTATTCGTAAAGCATTAGGTGCAACACGTGGTAAAGTATTAATGCAATTCTTAATCGAAGCTTGCATTTTAACAGCATTAGGTGGTTTTGTCGGATTTATGCTTGGAATCTTCTTCGCATGGATTGTCGCAATGTTTGCAGGATGGCCACTTGTCGTTTCACTAAAACTAGGACTAATCTCCGTTGCCCTATCTATGTTAATCGGTATACTATTCGGTTTACTACCAGCTAACAAAGCTGCAAAACTGGATCCAATTGAATGTTTACGATATGAATAAACAAAAACGTAGGAGCTTACACTCCTACGTTTTTTATTTATCTATTTAATCGTGTTTCTTCTATTATATATGTTTCACGTTATCAACACCTTTCATTATTTCAACCTACTAAAGCTATTATAGAATCCTATTATTGTAAAAATACTATGTGCTAAATCAAAATCAAGGCGTAATTTTTTCCATACCTCGACTTATTTTGTAACAATTATAGCGATATTTTATTAAATTTCACCTCATTTTTATTTCTCCACAACTAAAATAGTTATTTTTACATAACTACTTTTCTGTTCCGACAGCAAAATATGCCATTTTTGTAATGATTACAAAACGATTACGTAACACTATAGAAATACTATTAACCTATCAGAAATTGAAATACTACCTTTTTTATGCATCATATGCTCTAACCTCCCCTAAAAACTATAAGAAAGCGCTTTTAGGATATTACTGGAATTATTACAGAATATTAATGACCCGTTACGAAAGCTTTGTAATTTTATGTTTTTCGCAAATAAGAAAATAATGATTGCTATAATGAGGTCAACGAAAACAAATGCAATGGAGGCTATTATGAAAAAATTTATGGGTATAGCAACAGCAGCGGTTTTTGGTCTTGGGATTTTCACAACATCTGCTAAAGCAGAAACGTTTGTAACAACTGATGTACTAAATGTACGAGAAAACCCAACTACTGAATCAAAAGTTGTCGGAAAATTATTAGATGGATATAAAGTTAACGTTTTACATACAGAAAACGGATGGTCAAAAGTAAAATTGAATAGCGGTAAGGAAGCTTTCATTAGCGCTGACTACACAAAAGACACTTACTACGTAACAGCTAACGTATTAAACGTACGTGCTGGTGCAAACACAGACTCAGAGATTCTTGGGAAATTGAAACAAGATGACGTAATCGAAACAACACACCAAGTTGAAAATGGTTGGATCCAATTTGAATATAACGGAAAAACAGCTTACGTTCACGTTCCTTACTTAACAGGTAAAGCTCCAGTTAAAGTTCAACCAGTAGTTAAAGCTGAAAAAACAACTACAGTTCAAGATACAGCTAAAGCCGTGGCAACAACTAAAGCTCGTGAAGTAGCTGAAACGCAAGCAAAAGCTAAAGCGGAGGAAGCAACTAAAGCCCGCGAAGCAGCTGAAGCTCAAGCAGCGGCTAAAGCTCGTGAAGCAGCTAAGGCTCAAGAGACAGCTAAAGCTCAGGCAGAAGCTAAAGCTCAAGAAGCAGCTGAAGCTCAAGCAGAAGCTAAGGCTCAAGAAGCAGCTAAAGCTCGTGAAGCAGCTAAAGCTCAAGCAGTAGCTGAAGCTCAAGCAGCGGCTAAAGCTCAAGAGGCAGCTAAAGCTCGTGAAGCAGCTAAAGCTCAAGCAGTAGCTGAAGCTCAAGCAGAAGCTAAGGCTCAAGAAGCAGCTAAAGCTCGTGAAGCGGCTAAAGCTCAAAAACCAGCTACACAACAACCTGTTGCAAAAGAAACTGAAACAAGTGCACCATCATCTTCTCGTGAGTTACGCGTTGTAGCAACAGCTTACACAGCAGATCCACTTGAAAATGGTTATAAAGCAGGCGACCAAGTAAAATCAGCTTTAGGTCACAACTTAACAGCTAATCCAAACATGAAACTAATCGCGGTTGATCCAAGTGTTATTCCATTAGGTTCAAAAGTATGGGTTGAAGGTTACGGAGTAGCAATCGCTGGTGATACTGGTGGAGCTATTAAAGGAAATAAAATCGATGTTTTAATGCCAGACAAAGGTACATCAAGTAACTGGGGACGTAAAACAGTTACAGTTAAAGTATTAAACTAGTTTGTAAAAAAAGAGTCAGTCTCATTGAGGCTGACTCTTTTTTTATGATTCTTACATTCTCTCTTTCTCGTAAGAAACGAAGAGCAATGATAATCTCTGATTCATCCGTAGGCTCTACTTCATTTTTACGTCTTCTAGCAACAATTTTATTCACACGTTCGCAAATTGGTCTCATTGCTATTTCGTCGCCATTCATATAACTAGCTCGAACAGCTTCATATTTCACCATCACATTTCTATCCTGTAAAGCTTCAATATAGACTATTTACAAGTCTGCTCCCCCTATTTTTGCTAACACCTCAATAACGGTTGAACGAATATAAGCACTATCTCTGTATAAAATCCTTGTTAATGGAAGAATCAATAGACTACCATTTCAACAGAAAAAAGAGGATGCCACAGCATCCTCTTTTTTCACTCCCCTATTCCACACAAGTAAACTGCGTCCAAGCTCCTACATAATCTAGTAAGAATAACTCTTCTTCTGTAATTGTACCGACAATATTTTTCCGTTCATCTATCGGCATTTCTTTTAGAATGATTTGTAGTTCGCCTTTATACTTACCAAATGAATTGTTTCCAATTACAACTTGCCCTCTTTCCTGTCGTACACTTTCGCGCACTGGGAAGTCATAGTCTTTGTACTTTTTACGCACTTCTGTAGAACGTACCATATATTCTGTTATGTCACCGCGTCTTACGTGTAATTCTTGCAGCGTAGCTCTCTTCTCTACTTCAGTCGCCTCGTCTACAAAGTTTACTTTTAGCTGTAACATGTAACGATTTAAGTTTCCTAGTTTCTCTAACTCTTCTTCACTCGCATAAGCATTTCCGATAATAACGTCATCAATAAGCCCTGTCGCCCATAAATGTTTCGCTTGTACTTCAATCGGTAAGTTACGATGCTCTTCTAATGTACATAATCCGTCGTTAATATCCCATGGGCCGATGTTAGCTGCATGTGACGTAATAAACGCTGCCGTGCGAATACCATGTTTTTTAAAGCGTTCACTACAGCGAATGAAATATTCGTATGGAAGTCCAGTAAATTTTTGCGGATAGAAGTTATGACAACCAATTAAAGCTGACTTATTTGCCTGATGCGAAAGAATATTTTCTAAGTACGCAATATCGTTACTTACGTTTAGCTCAATTTTTAAGCCGTACGGGTTATTCGTCATTTTCGCTTCAGTTAATCCGTCAAACCCTAAATCTAATCGAATACCGTCTGCACCTAACTCTGCGAAAAATGATAGATCGCTATAACTAATACCAAGCTGATCAAAGACAGCCGGAGCTACATCTAAAATAACTTCCATATTATTATCTTTCGCATGATGAATAATTTCTTTAAATTCAGCTACAATTTCTTCTTTCGGGCGATTCACAGACAATAGGCATGTGAATATTCTTGAAAAACCGTGGCGTGCCGCTGCCGAAATGTATGCCATATCTTTTTCTTTCGTTGAATGTTCTGGATAAAGTGAAATTCCTAATTTACGCTCCATGCTTTTGCATCTCCTTCACACGTTGTATTAATGCCATGCTCGTAAATCTATATTTTGCAGATAAACATGTTGCACATAAAATCGTTGGTACAATAATTACGTACGGTGATTGTAAGCTTAGCATTACATAGGCACCCATTGAACTACCGATAAATACAATTGATACTAGTAGTAAAACTAATAAAGATTTGCTTTGTACCCATTTTGAATAATGTGCAATACACTGCCCCGCTACAAATGTAATTAAGATGATAATTGCTCCGAGCATTTTTCTTTCTCCTCTCCTGCTAATTGTTGTTTCTCATACATTTTGAAGAACGGATAGTAAATAACGAATGAGATAACAAAGTTAACAAGTACAAGTACACCAGCCATAATTGTCCAGTCCGTACTAATAATCGCTGCAATTGGTGCTAACATCGTAAATGGCAATTTCGCCATCATCATCGGAATCATACCTGAAACAACTGCGAAATATGATACTGTCGTTGTCACTAACGGTGTAATAACGAACGGAATAATTAAGATTGGGTTCATTACAATTGGTGCCCCGAAAATAATTGGTTCGTTAATATTGAATAAGCCTGGCACAAATGATAATCTACCTAACTCTTTTAAGAACTTAGATTTAGAGAACATAAACATAATTACTAAAGCTAACGTTGAGCCTGATCCACCAATCCATACGAACCATTGAATAAATTGCTCTGTAAATAAGTTGGGTAATTGATGTGCATTTCCTGTAGCTGTGAATACTTCCATATTTTCAAGAATTGCAGAATCCCACATTGGACGAATGATCGGTCCTAAAATCGCAGGGCCATGTATACCGAATGACCAGAAGAATACGATTAAGAATACTGTTAATAAACCGCCGAATAAATTATTTCCTACTAATACTGATTTTAGTGGTGCGATTAAATATGTGATTGTTGTATTTACATCAAATTTCAAACCGTAGCGAATGCCCCAGAATAAAAGAATAACTGCTAACGTTGGAATTAATGCTGCAAACGAATTTGAAACTGCTGGTGGTACACTATCTGGTAATTTAATTGAGATATTATGCTTAATCATAAAGTGATAAATTTCTACTGCAATTAAAGCTGTAACAATTGCGCCGAATAAAGATGTTGCACTTAATGTTCCTACTGAAATATATCTACCTGCATCAATAACACCTGGTACGGCTTTCGTAATTTGAATGGGTTCAACCGATGCTAGTAAAAAGGCGAGTACAGATAATAACCCTGCACTTAACTGATTGAGCTGATAAAAATTCGCGAGCGAAGCGCCTACCCCAAATGCTGCGTATAACGCCATTAAACCTACCGTAAACCGGAATGGAATATCTAAAATATGGCGAAACGGTGCAATCCATTCCATATATGCATCAATTGGTAAGTTTAAAAAGATAACGAAAAATGATCCGACAATCGTTAACGGTAATGTAGAAATAACCCCGTTTCGAATTGCTAATAAATGTCGCTGTCCGGCAATCTTTTGTGTTGTTGGCATAATCTTTTGTTCCATAAAACTCATAAAACCATTCATCAAAACCCCTCCTCTTTCTCTTTTCTATGAAAGAATGAAATAAAGTTATAACATTATAATGTTTATATTTAAAAAAATATAATTATGCTAAAACTAATTGTTCTGCTTGTTTCAATACTTTCAAACCATCACACATGCCATAATCTCGTTGGTCTATAATCGCAACTGGTATATTGTATGAATTTGCAAGAAACTCTACGGCTGGAAATAAATATTTCACTTGCGGACCAATTAAAACAACATCAGCATTTTTTATTTCCAGTTTCACAAGTTCTGAATCAACTGCTTTAATTTTATAATCCTTCCCTTGTTTCATTGCCTCTTCTTGCATTTTTCTTACAACCATACTCGTTGACATGCCTGCTGCACAACATAATAAAATGTACATCTTATACTGTCACTTTCTCTTCTATTCGTTTATGAAGAGTGATAAATTCTTCAGCAAGTTCTTTCACTGTAATTGCATTCATTAAATGATCTTGTGCATGCACTAACAGTAAACTGATTTCTGCATGATTTCCTCCTGCTTCTTCTTGAATTAAGTCTGTTTGAATACGATGAGCTGCTGAAATTTCTTCCCTAGCAAGTTTCATCTTTTCACTCGCATTCTCAAAATCTCCTTGTCTTGCAAAAGCAATTGCTTCAAGTGACGCGCTTCTCGCGTTGCCACCATGTAAAATTAACGCAAATGGAGTTTGCATATCAGTCATTTTAAATTCCCCCAAGCCATCTTTTTTCTATATTGTTATCTTATTATGAAAACGCATACAATTAAACATAAAAAACTTCCGTTGTGTAACGGAAGTTTTTATATACTTCTCTTATAACGATAATAATATCTCTTGAAAATCTTCAACCACTTCAGCCTGAGCTAATTTCTCTATCGTATTTTGATTAGACATAATATCATATAAAAAATCATAAAGCTTTTGTAAATCTTCATTATTATTGCGCTTTACACTAAATAAAATAATAACTTGTACTTTCTTATCTCCCCAGTCAACCGCTTTATTAAGTGTACAAAACATCAAAAATGTTTTCTCACTTAATAACTGCATCGGATGTGGAATCGCAACTAAATTCCCAACCGCTGTAGGGGATGTATTCTCTCTTTCCATAACAGAGTCATAAAAGTGTTCTGGTACATAGTTTTTCTCAGCAGCTTTCTCACATAAAAATTGGATAACCTCTTCCTTCGTAGAAGCATTGTGATTTAAAAAGATTAAATCTTCCTTCATATATTGCTGTACACTAGTATTCACATGCGTAAATAACTGCTGACCAATTGACTTAATCTCTTTATCATCAAATATTGAGTTTACTTTTATAACAGGCACAGGTAAACCACTTGGTATATGAATCGTACTAATAATACAATCTATTTTATCTTTATAAAGGTCTTCTACTTTCAATTGATAATAACCGGTAATTCCCACAATCTCTAATTTATCTCGGAACTGTGATAGAATTTTATATTTCAATAGTTGGGCACTTCCTTGACCAGTTGCACAAACTAATAAACATCTTTTCTTTTGATTCTGTTCCTGTAAACGGCTCATCGCTCCGCCGAAGTGAATCGCAATATAACCAATTTCACTTTCCGGAATCGATTCTCCCGTATATTCACCAATTATATCTCCAACGAGAACCGCAATTTCAAAAGCATACGGATAATTCTTTTTCACTTCTGCCAAAAGAGGATTTCTCGTATTTAACTTATACTTCAAACGATTTAATAACGTTTTTAAATGAACACCAAACCCAAATAATAATTCTTCATCATAATAAAAAATAAGATTCCGTTCTTCCGCTACTTTAAAAAGAATATGTTGCATGAATGCATATAGATCTTTTCCTAATAGTTCTTCCACATTTTCATAACGATCTTTCGCTGTAACAGCAGTACTTAATAAATGCATCGTCACATATAAAACTTCTTCTTCTGGAAATGAAAGATGCAACTCTTTCTCTAAATCCCCTACAATCTGTTTCGCAATTGTGTATTCTTTCTTTATTATAAGTTCAGCTTGCTCTACATGTAGTCCTTTCATATAATGTTGATCTTCACAACGCTTTAATGCAATTGCAATATGAATGACTAAATTATCAATTTCTATATCTGATAAGTATATCGTTCCTCCTTCGATATACTTTAATATAATCGAACGGATAAGCGGTATATGAGGTAGCGATAAGTATGTATCATTCTGCTCAAATTGCTCATGAAACGGAGTATGGTCATAACGCGGTAAACCATATTGTGATAAACAAGAACGAATATGAAACTCCTCTCCGACAATACGTATACCATAATACGGTCTCTTTTCAATTTGTAATTGATAGCGACCACATATATCTGTCACATCTTTCATAATTAAATTTACAGTCGATTTACTTACATAAATCTCCTCTGCTAACTGTGAAAGCTTCACATACCCATCTGTCGTTAAAATACGTTGTAGAATGTAAGCTATCCTTTCTTCGTAAGAAGTTGGGATCTTTTCCGTCTGTTTTTGAAATAGACTCACGCAAAACTCTTCAAACTTCTTCGCTTGTATAATTTCTAGTTCGTATCCAGTCCCTCTTTGCGATTCAATTTTCACTCCATTTTCTTCCAATATATCATTTAATAATTTTATATCTTTTTGAATCGTCTTCGTTGATACATGTAAACGGCTCGCTAAAAAAGCTCGATTTAACATCGATTTCTCTTCTAAAAACTCCTCTAAAATAGAAACTAATCGCTGATGCACCTTTGTCATAGCTCTTCCTCTCGCAATTTATATATAAAAAGGAAAAAGCTGCTGGATAATTCCAGTGGCTTTTTTACGTATTTTTGAGTTTATAAAACTACATGCATTTTCCTACATATTTTTTTACCTTTCATCAAAAAATATACGATGAACTCACAGACGCTTTCCTTCATATACAAATGAAAAACACTATTCTAAAGAGTGTGATTTCTTTACAAAAATACGATTTACAAAAGATAAAAACCAATAAAATACAGCTGTTTCTTTAAAGAATTGTAAACTTTTTATCCCTTTGTAAATTTAGTGTAAATTTTACTGATAAATCGTTTACAGTGGCTCACGGTTTAGTTAATAATTACATCGTACATGAAATTTAAGGAGTGGAATGCGTGGAATACAATGTTCAAGATATGATCTTCCAGTTCATTGGTGGATTAGGTATTTTCTTATTCGGAATTAAATACATGGGCGATGGACTGTAACAAGCTGCTGGAGATCGTCTTCGTGATATTCTAGATCGCTTTACAACAAACCCACTGATGGGTGTACTAGCAGGTATGTTAGTTACCGTATTAATCCAATCAAGTTCAGGAACAACCGCTTTAACAGTCGGACTTGTAAGTGCTGGGTTTATGACATTAAGACAAGCAATCGGTGTTATTATGGGTGCGAACATCGGTACGACAGTTACTGCATTTATTATTGGAATTAAAATCGGAGAATATGCTCTTCCAATTATGGCAGTTGGAGCTATCTTACTATTCTTCTTTAAAAATAAAAAAGTACATTCTTTAGGTCAAGTTATATTCGGTTTTGGTATGTTATTCTTCGGTTTAGAACTAATGAGCACAGGTATGAAGCCTCTTCGCTCTTTAGAATCATTCCAAGAATTAACGGTTAGCATGAGTGATAATCCAATTTTAGGTATTGTTGTTGGTACAGTCTTCACTTTAATTGTACAAAGTTCAAGTGCAACAATCGGTATTTTACAAGAACTATTCGGTCAAGGTGCAATCGATTTACAAGCTGCCCTTCCTGTATTGTTTGGTGATAACATCGGTACAACAATTACAGCTGTATTAGCAGCAATCGGTACTTCAATTGCTGCAAGACGCGCAGCATTAGTTCACGTTATCTTTAATATTGTCGGTACAATCATCTTTACAATTTTATTAATACCTTTTACAAATTTAATTCAATACTTCCAAACGTCATTAAACTTAAATCCAGAGATGACAATTGCATTTGCACACGGAACATTTAACGTAACGAATACAATTATTCAGTTCCCATTCATCGCTGTATTAGCATGGATTGTAACGAAAATTATTCGCGGGGAAGATGCTGCTATTGATTTCAAACCGCAACATTTAAATCCAATCTTTATTGAACAATCTCCAGCTATTGCTTTAACTGAAGCACAAAAAGAGATTATTCGTATGGCTGAGTTTTCATTACATGGATTAAAAGAAGCAAACCAATTTTTAAACACACAAGATAAAAAACACGCTGACATGGCTACTCAATTAGAAGGAGCTATTAACAACTTAGATAAAAAAATTACCGAGTATTTAGTTTTACTATCAGAAAAGCCGCTTTCACCTACAGATTCTGAAAAACATTCCGTTTTAGCAGGTGTCGTTGGCGATATTGAACGTGTCGGTGATCATGTAGAAAACCTTGTAGAACTTGTTGATTTCCAAATTTCAAACCGTGTTTCCCTATCAAACGAAGCACTAGCTGAATTAAATGAAATGCTTGAGTTAACGATTTCAACATTACAAGACGCAGTTGAAGCTTTAACAAACTTCGATACTGAACTAGCTCAAACAGTTATTGCAAAAGAACGTAAAATCGACCAAATGGAACGTGTTCTTCGTAAACGTCACGTATTACGTCTGAACGAACGTAGCTGTTCAGGTGATGCAAGTATCATCTTCGTTGATATGGTAAGTAACTTAGAGCGCATTGGCGATCACGCTGTAAATATCGCTGATGGTGTTTTAGGTGAACAAGGTAAAGTCCATTTAAAACAATCATTATAATAGGAAAGAGACGCTAACATGAGCGTCTCTTTTTTCATTTCATATTTACAACCGTTCTACCTTTTAACTTTCCTTGCAATATAAGTGTAAACTTCTCATCTAATTCTTCTAATGTACATTCTTCTGTATAAGATAGTAACTCTTTGTTTTCCCATTCATTTGCTAGGAGCGTCCATACATCTCTTCTCACATCTACTGGGCACTGTACAGAATCTACTCCTAACAGGCTTATGCCTCGCAAAATAAACGGATATACCGTTGTTTGTAATTCATGGCCTGCCACATTACCGCATGTCGTTATGCACCCGCCATACTTTACCGTTTTTAAAACTGTTTCTAACATATGCCCACCTACAGTATCGATAACTCCGGCGTATATTCCTTTAAGCATTGGTCTTCCTGATTCATCATTCAATTCTGCGCGATGAATCACCTTTTTCGCTCCTAGACGTAGTAGCATCTCTTCCTCTTCCATTTTTCCTGTCGCTCCTACTACGCTAAACCCTAACTTACTTAAAATACTAACAGCTACACTTCCTACGCCACCTGTAGCACCCGTTACTAGTACATCTCCCATACTAGGCATTACTCCTGCTCTAATAAGTTTATATACTGATAAAGCGGCGGTAAAACCGGCTGTCCCGTACATCATACTTTCCTTTAATGACATTCCCTCTGGTAAAGGGACAATCCAAGATGCTGGCACGCGAATATATTCTCCGAAACCACCAGAAGTATTCATCCCTAAATCATATCCCGTTACAATGACTTGATCTCCCGCCTTAATGGTAGCATCTTTACTACTCACAACCACTCCTGCTGCATCAATTCCTGGCGTATGAGGATATGTTCTCGTAACACCTTTATTACCAGTGGCTGAAAGAGCGTCTTTATAATTTAGTGAAGAATAATGAACCTGTATGAATACGTCCCCTTCAGGTAAACTACTTACTTCTCTCTCGACAACGTTTCTTACAAACTGCTTATTTTCTGTTTCGTTCACAACGATTGCTCGGAATGATGTATGATTCATTATGTTCTCTCCTTTATCCGTCAAATTCTTCTTTATTATATAGAAGAAACAAGTAGACCTATTCATTTCTTCTTGGCTATATTTCAACAAATCTTACTTCTCTATTACTTTCTCACAATACATATTTTCATTTCTACTAAAAAACCTTATACTTATTCTACATCTGAAAAATAAAATATAGAATATCTGACTTTTTATAAATAAATTGAATTTTTACGAAATGTAAATGATTTGTAATGTTTTTTTTCGCTAAATTTCATTATAATAAGTGGATATGAGTGTCGTATTTCAATCCAAATGAAGGAGTACAGGAAATGGAGCAAAACCCATCTTTGCAAGAAAATACACGCAGTAACCCGAAAAAAAATAAGAAAAAAATAAAAGTTATTATAAGCGCTATACTATTCGTTTTATTAATAGGCGGCGGTTATACTTGGTTTTTAGTAAATAAAGCATCTTCTGCTGTTCGAAATGCCGCACATGATTTAGCGCGCGGTGATAAATCTGATTTACGTGATAGAGCTGTAAAACCTATTACAAACAATGTCTCTGTCTTAGTAATGGGTGTTGATGAAAGCGATGTCCGAGGAAAAGAATATGGTGAAGCTATTAGAACAGATGCGCTGTTGCTTGCAACGTTTAATAAAGACAGCAAAACTGTAAAACTATTAAGTATCCCACGTGACACATATACTTATATTCCAATAGAAAAGAAAAAAGATAAAATTACACACGCTCATGCATTCGGTTCTGCTAAAAATGGAAAAAATGGTGGACCACAAGCAAGCATTGATGCAGTTGAAAAATTAATGAATGTTCCTGTCGATTATTTTGTGAAATTTAACTTTAAATCATTTATAAAAATCGTCGATGACTTGGGCGGTATTGAAGTTGATGTACCAGTTGAATTTACTGAGCAAGATAGCAATGATAATGCAGAGGCAATTCACCTAGAAAAAGGTGTTCAAAAGTTAAATGGCGAAGAAGCTCTTGCTCTTGCTAGGACAAGACACATCGATAGTGATGCAATGCGTGGACAACGTCAACAACTCGTTATCGAGGCTATTTTAAAGAAACTAACAAGTGTTGGTTCTGTAACAAAAGTTGGCAACATCATTGATGATATTAACGGACAATTCGTTACAAACTTAACATTTGATGATATGCTTTCATTCTATAAGTACGGATCGGATTCAGAAATCGAGAAATTACAAATTCAAGGTGACGACTGCTATATGGAAAAAGGGGACGATACATGTAGCAAATCCGCTGGTGGCGGCCGAACGTATTACTACAATCCAGATAAAAAAGAATTAGCAAAGGTTACAAACGATCTTCGTACTCATCTTGGATTACCTGCATATACAAAAACAGGCTCTGATTCGAAAAAAACAAGTACAGAGAAAACAAAAGAATCTAAGTCTGAAAATACAAGTGAACGCGAATCAAGTAACAATGAAATGAAAAATAAAAATAGCAATGAAGATACAGAAACATCGTCTAACGACAATGAATAATAAAGAAGCAGTTCTCTATGGAGGTAGAGTACTGCTTCTTTTTATTCCGTCACAATTAAAAATCAGAACTTTCTAACTATCTTTTTTAATATTTTTAAATTATAATAAATAGTAGCAATCTATTCCAATTATCAGGGGGCTCATACATATGAAAGCTGCAGTAAAACATAACATCTCAGATTTTAAAGACTACTTAAAGTCAAACGATATATACATGGAAGAAAATATAGATGAAAATGATGGTTCTGTTCATTTTTCAGTAGGATTAGAGACAGAAGCTGGCGCAAAAATTCAACTTATCGCTGCTTTCCAAAACGAACATCCTACTGTAGATATATACTGCTTCAATGTTGCTCACGTACCTAATGAAGCAGCAACAAATGATGTTTTACATACCATTAATGAATTAAATACATCTTATCGATTTGCAAAATTCACATTAAACAAGCAAAATGCAATTGATATTTCAACATCTCTTGCATTCTCAGAGCCAAACTTTAATCCAGCACTTGTCTTTGAACATACGAGAATGCTATATAAATTAGCAAATGACGAATATAAAAACTTAATGAAAGTGATTTGGGCATAAATAAAAGGATGGGCTGCAAGCAGCGCCATCCTTTTATTTCAATATCATATCAATCCACATCTTAATAGCTGTACCTACAATCAAAATCGATAACATATATTGCAGTGCTTTTTGATTGATCTTTTTCCCTACTCGCGCTCCAAGCGGCGCTGCAAAGATACTTGCAATCGCAATAATAAGAGCTGGAATTACAACTACTTGTCCAGTTATTACTTTTCCAGTTGTAATCCCTACTGAAGAAATAAACGTAATAGCGATAGATGTTGCTATCGTTGTACGTATCGGCAATTTTAAAATAACTAGCATAATCGGAACTAAAAGGAACGAGCCTCCAGCACCTATAATGCCTGATGCTCCGCCTACAATAAAGGCCAACAAGCTTGCTAACCATTTATTATATTTCACTTCATCACCATTATTTCGTTTCGGTACGAACATCATAATAGCAGCAATTGTTGCTAACGCTGCATAAACAACATTGACCGTATGTTCCTCCAATGCATTAGCACCAAAACTACCTATGAAACTTCCTATTAATATACTAGCTCCCATATACACAACGAGCGTTTTATCCATATCATTACTTTTCCGATAAGCCCATGCCCCTGCAAAAGTTGCAAAGAATACTTGCACCGCTGTAATACCACTCACTTCATGTGCAGTATAGCCAGTAAATCCTAGCAATACCGGAATGTATAAGATCATCGGATAATTAATAATCGCACCGCCAATTCCAACCATTCCTGATATAAACGATCCTATAAACCCAATTATAAAAAGTAATACGACTAAACTCACCTTATATCCCCCGCCTTCTAAAAAGAAGGTGATTTAAATGAATAAGTTTACATTCCCATCCGAAGCATCTGCTAAATAAGCTCCTACTCCTGCAAACTCTACCCCTTCCATAATCTCTTCCTCTTTTAACCCTAATAAATCTACTGTCATTTGACAAGCTACAAGTTTAATCCCCTGTTCTTTCGCCAAATCAATTAAATCTGGTAACGGCATCGCATTATGTTTTTTCATAATACCTTTAATCATCTTTGGTCCCATACCAGCAAAATTCATTTTAGATAATCCCATCTTATCAGCGCCGCGTGGCATCATCTTTCCAAACATTTTTTCTATGAAAGTTTTCTTTACCTCTACATGTTCATCTTTCCTTAAAGCATTTAATCCCCAGAAAGTATGAAAAATAGTTACCTCTTGATCATACGCCGCTGCACCATTTGCAATAATATAAGCAGCCATCGCTTTATCATAATCTCCGCTAAATAAAACGATTGTTGTTTTCTTCTGTTGTTCCATGTTGTTTTCCCTCCAATTACCTATAGGGGTATTTTTATTTTTATAAAAAATTGTTTTGCCCTATTCTACTTTACCTTCCCACGCTAACATACCACCTACCATATTGATTGCTTGAAAACCGTAGCTCTCTAAAAATTGAACAGCTCGTGCACTTCTTCCGCCAGAACGACAAACGATAATATACTCTTTCTTTTTATCCAACTCATGCATACGAAACTCCAATAATCCTAGTGGAATGTTACACGCTTCTGGAATTTTCCCTTCAGCTACTTCTTCTACTTCACGTACATCTACGATATTTACTGCTTCTTTACGTACCAATTTTTCTTCTAATTCTTTTGCTGTCATTTCTTTCATTTTACATTTCCTCCTCACAAACCATTCATACCGCCTGAAACATTGATAACGTGCTGAAATCCTAATTTTTTTAATACTTTTGCAGCCTGCTTACTTCTCATTCCACTTTGACAAAGAACAATAACTTCTTTCTGTTTATCTAATTGTTGCGCCTTATTAGCTAGTTCATTTAATGGGATATTCCGAAACCCTTTAATATTGTTCCCTCTATACTCACCAGCTGTTCGCACATCAATAAATTGTTTATTATTTTGTCCCATCATACGTTTTAATTCTTTTCCTGAAATGTTTTTTACTCCTCTAGCTGGTAAGAATCGAGAAATAATAAACCACGATACAAGTACAATTAAGATTATATTCAATATTGTCTTCACATCCATAAAGCTATTCAAACTCCTTCTATACTTTTTTCCTATCCAAATACATACTATAGCTTTGAATATGGAACCCCTTCTTTCTTAAAAAGCGTATACTTAAATTCCGATCCACTTTATTATGAACAATAAGATGCAAAGGCTTATTTGGTATTTCATGATAATACCGTTTTAAATACGCATATGGTATACACATAATTCTAGAATTGTTATCACTGTCGCTCTCTGTATAATTTCGTACATCTACAATAACACTTTCAATTTTCCTTACTTGTTCTAACGAAATATATGCAACATTTAAAACGGGAATGTAACGTTTTACTAAACTTCCCAGCACCAATACTATTAGGGGTATAACTATATAGAACATATATGATTATCCTCTTTACTTTCAATAATAAGCAGATGATTTGCTCCTCCGCCTATTATTGAAATGCTATGCTTTCTTGATCCAGAACTTTAATTCACCATCTTCTTCCGTGTGTTTTAACACTTCATGACCGCCTGTTTGTGACCATGCTGGAATATCTTTAATCGCACCTTTATCTGTTACGTGTACTTCTAACACTTCTCCTGATTGTAATGCTTCCATTGCCTTCTTTGTTTTTACAATTGGCATTGGACACGCTAATCCTTTTACATCTAATACTTGCTTGGCATTCATTTCATATACCTCCTGTGTTTATTTCATTTGAAACCGAATTAATTATGAACAGCACAACGGTTTGGACCAATCTCCATTTCACGCTCTTCGTCTTCATTTGGATTTAATTGTCCCATATTTGTTTGACGAATTTCTTGATATGCATTCGGTTGAGGTGGTAAATTCTCTGTTACAACTTTACGGAACTCTCCCTCATCCTCAATATTTAAACCTGCATTATGCTCAAATAAATCTTTTAATTTTGCACTAACAATACCACTTTCGTCCATTTCACTTATTTTTGAATAATGAGCCGGTAACACAATTAAACTTTGAGATAGTTCTTTATATCGGCTATACAAAGTATTACGTAAATCACTTACCCAATCTTCAGCTTTCCCAGCAAGATCTGGACGCCCGATTGAATCTACAAATAAAATATCGCCTGATAATAAATAGGAATCATCTACAATAAATGACGTACTTCCAATCGTATGCCCTGGTGAGTATAATGCGTCAATTTCAATTTTAGTACCTCCCACCGTAATAACAGATCCTTCAACAAGCGGTTCGTATGAGAAAACAACTTCCTCCGCATCTTTTGGCGGTAACCAATACGTACCACCTACTTTTTCCGCTAACTTACGTCCTCCAGAAATATGGTCTGCATGTAAATGTGTATCCATTACATTCGTAATCGTAACAGCATGCTCTTTCGCAAATTCTTCATACGCTTCAACTGTTCTTACTGCATCAATAACTGCTGCTTCACCGTTTGAAACGACCATATAAGATAAACAGCCTTTTCCAAGACGGTTAAACTGATACATACTTCCGCCATTTTTTAAATCTCCAACTTTTACAGGCTTTACATATTCACTCCATGCCTTCATACCACCAGCTAAATAATAAATATTTTCTAATCCAGCCTCTGTTAATTGCTCTGCCACAAATATAGAAGACCCTTCTTTTGCGCATACTACTAAAACATCTTTATCTTTAGGTAATTCACTTACAATATGATCTACACCATCTAACAAATCAAAATACGGTTTATTTATAGATGAGATTTGTTTCCCTTCAATTTTCCAATCTTCATAATCCGTCTCATTACGAACATCTAAAATAAACAACTCTCCGAATAAAACTTTCTCTGCAACATCTTTTGCTTGTAATGATTTAACACTCATCTTTTTACCCCCTATGGTATATTTACATTTAAAAAAATTTAATTCTTTATATTCCCTTGCCACTCTAACATACCTGGAATGACATTTTTCACATTTTCATAACCTTTCTCTTTCAACATATGGCAAGCTACATCACTACGGTTACCAGTTCGGCAAACAACATAAATTTGTTTCGTCTGATCTAAAACTGCACTGTCTAACTCTCCTAACGGCACCGAAATGGCCGATGGAATATGACCAAAAGCGAATTCCGCTGCTTCTCGAACATCTAATACAATACACTCTTCATCGCTTAATAATATCTCTTCCAACTCCGTATTCGTAATTGTATGAGGATACTTTGCTACTTCGTTCAATTCATGCTCATGTGCTTTCCTAATGTAATGCATCAAAACATCGTCCTCTTGTTTCGTCCCGATATATTGATGCCCTACTTTATTTGCCCAGCTTTGTATATCTACTGTAGATCCTTTATCTGTTGCCTTAATTTCAATCACTTGTCCTGATGCCAATCCTTCTATCGCCTTCTTCGTTTTCACAATCGGCATCGGACAAGCTAACCCTTTACAATCTAAACTCATATCCACTTTTATACTCATAGTGATTCCTCCATAACTTATATACATATACCTGTAGGGGTATATTAAAATGTTTTTGAAAATCTGTCAACACTTACGTTTGACAGATTATCGGCTTTTTACAAGTAATTGAACAGCTTCTTTAATTAACTCTTCATTTGAACCATTACCACTTTCAAACTGTTCACGCAAGCATTGCTCTAAATTCGTTCCAACAACAAGTCCAATTGTACGATCAAGTGCAGAACGAGATGCCGTTAACTGTGTAATAACCTCTCGGCAATCTTTTCCTTCTTCCATCATACGAAGCACACCACGAACTTGCCCTTCAATACGTTTTAATCTATTTTTCATGTCTTGATTATATTCCATTGTATAATCACCTCATTACCATTATGTCACCATTTATAGCTTATGACAATATATTATACCCTGTGGGGTATTTTGTAAACCCCTATTTTAAACTTTTACCTTATACATTCACAAAATACAAAGCGAAACCTTCATCTATAGGCTTTCATCTTCCACCAAATTTTGAAGTGGAAGATGAAAAAATATCAATATACAATACGTTCTGGTAATACTGTTCCATACAATTTAAAACCACCATCTACATTCTTTACCTTATATCCTTTTTCCATTAACATGCGCGCTGCAACATATCCTCTCATACCGAGTTGACACGTAATATATATATCTTTATCCACTGGCACTTCATTCAAACGATCACGTAATTCATCTAACGGAATATTAACAGAGCCTTTAATCATTCCTTGTTTTAGTTCATTAGGCTCTCGAACATCAATAAGATATCCACCATTTTCAACAATATGATCTATTTCATGCCATTGGACTGTTTCCACAAAACCATCTACTATATTACTTGCTGCATACCCTACCATGTTTACAGGGTCTTTTGCAGAAGAATATGGCGGGGCATATGATAATTCTAAATCTGGCAAATCAAGTACAGTTAAATTTGCTTTTATTGCCGTTGCGATAACATCCATACGCTTATCTACACCGTCACGTCCTAGAGCCTGTGCTCCGTAAATTTTCCCACTATCTTTATTAAAAATTAATTTTATTAGCACTGGCGTAGCATTCGGGTAGTATCCCGCATGCGAATTTGCCTGTACATGCACTACCTCATAGGGTATATTTAATCGTTTTAATATTTTCTCATTTACTCCAGTCGAAGCAACTGTTAAATCAAAAACTTTAGCTACAGAAGTTCCGAGTGTACCTTTATATACAGAATCTGTATGACCATGAATAATATCTGCTAACATACGACCTTGACGATTAGCTGGCCACGCTAAAGGAATCATCGTTTCTATTTCTGTAACAAAATCTTTCACTTCTATCGCATCACCAATTGCATATATATGTGGGTCAGACGTTTGAAATTTCTCATTTACTTTTATCGTCCCTCTAACTCCTAATGCTAATCCTGCATCCTTCGCTAAACTACTCTCTGGTTGTACACCAATTGCTAAAATAATCATATCTGTCTCTATAATTGAGCCACTTTTTAAACGTACAACAGTCCCATTCTCTTCTAACGCATCTACACCATCTTCAAAAACGAGCTCAACATCGTGTTTTTGAAGATGCTCATGCACATATGCCGCCATTTCATAATCGATTGGTGGCATCACTTGATTTGCCATCTCTACAAGAGTAACCTCAATCCCACGTTCTCTTAAATTCTCAACCATTTCCACTCCAATAAATCCGCCACCAATCACCGTCGCATGACGTGGTTTCTGCTCATCAACGTATGCTTTAATACGATCTGTATCAGGTACATTCCGTAACGTAAACAACGCCTTCGCTTCTTCAATACCCGGGATAGATGGAACAATTGGTTTCGCCCCTGGTGAAAGAATTAACACATCATATTCCTCGCTATATGTTTCATTTGTCGTTACATTCTTTATCGTAATTGTTTTCTCTTCTTTATTAATCTTTACTACTTCACTCAATACACGTATATCTAAATTAAAACGCTTCGACATTCTTTCAACAGTTTGTACTAATAATTTTTGTCTTTCTGTAATGACACCGCCAATATAATATGGCAATCCACAGTTTGCGAATGAAATGTATTCACCGCGTTCAACCATAATAATTTCATCTTCCTCACTTAAACGACGAAGCCTTGCAGCTACTGATGCGCCGCCAGCAACTCCGCCTACTACAACTATTTTTCTGGACATATTTTAAACCTCCATAGTATTTAATTTTCTCAAACCCCACACAAAACTTATACCTGTATGGGTATATAATAAATTATAAAAAAGTTAATTTCAATCAATATGTCTTTCTTTCACAAATTTCAAACAAATAAAAAAGAACTTAGATATCTCCAAGTTCTTTTACGTATAGTTCTATAACTTTCTGTACGATTACATCTGCTGTATTTTCCTCCGGCGGCATCAATAAATTTGTAACCGGCCCATACACAACAGGACTTAATTCCACTTCATAACCACCATATGAAATTTCTTCCTTTGTCGGCAAGTAACCAATATATCCGTTCATATATCCACCAAAGAAAGCCAATTCATTTTGAAGATTCTCTTTCACTTCTAATGCCGTTTCCGAAAAAGGTTCCATCGGTATACCTGAAAACATACCATCATTCACTTGAAACAGTTGCACTTCTAAATCAATAGTTAAATGCCGAATACCTTGCTTATATTTCTCTAAAACGATAGTAAGCCATTCATCCGTGTTCACACCCCACTGCTTCTCAGCTAACCAAGCCATGCTTCGTATTTCATCAATTTCAGGGATATTCTTCAACTTCATTTGCACCATACTCGAAATCGTTCTTACATTTACAATTGGGCTATATGTAACTGTCGGTAACATCGTTAATACATGTCCACTAAGCGTATAAGCCATTTGTGTTAATGCTTCCTTAGAACCTCGATACTTCGCATTCACATTACCAGCAGCACCTTGAACAATAATAACAGGACAGTTTACGATCTTCTCAAGAATCTCTCTTGTCATCCCCGGATAGTCCGCTGATAATGCATCGCTATCACCTTTTAAAACATTCGGATGGGCCGTACAAAATACTATAATCCCAGATAACGCCTTCGTTTCAGCATCTTTTATTGCTAACATCCCAATTCTTTTATCTACAACGCCCTCTATATTTGTTCCCATCTTCGCTCTTCCATCAGATGTTCTCTCTCTTCGGTTGACCCCAATATCACCTGTCGTAACACCCCAGCCAACTTCACATCGCTTCAAGTTGTTATTCGCAGTAACAGCACCTTGCACCACATTATTTACTAAAATCGTTTTATACGACCTTACTAAAGGTTGCTCACCAACAGTTTCTGGACCAGAATCTGTATGTGTATAAACAACTGTTATTCGCTCAAATGGAACATGAAGCCTACTTGCTACTCGCTCACGAATCATATTCGTATCTTCTACTAACATTCCAATATTATCAATACTTATAAACACAGTTTTCATTTCATCTTTTTCAAATACAAAAACCGTCCCATAAATACGCTCTTCAACATTATTTATTCCTGTCTCTCTATGGTATCCAACAAAATCAATGCCAACAGGCGGCGTAATATCCACCTTGCATACCCCTATTTTGCTCATTTGAATCACTCCATTTCTCTATGTAACTCCCTTTTTTCAAGAATAGCATATTTGACCTTGTTCCAAATAAAAAAAGAACGAACATAGCATCCTATGTCCGTTCTTCCCCTCACACATACTTCCGATGCACCATCTTCCCATCATAAGAAAACACAACACCCTTACTCTCCACAATCGACTCCATATGCACCGTTCTTCCCCACAGCTGATGAAGATATGGTAATACCTTTTCTAAGTATTTTAAATCGAGCTCGATTCCTTCGTAACTATGCTTAATATACAATTCTCCGTTCTTTAAGTAGTCCCCGTCTTCTACTACTAAGTACGGGAAACCGCCATTTGTTCGCATATTTACGAGTTGATCACGTACATGTTCCCACTCTTTATCTATTACTTTATATTCTTTTCCTTGGCGCTGGAATAAGTACATATCTTCTCGCATAACAAGATCTTTATTTAAATAGTTTCTTAGGAACGATACATCCCATTCGATTTCGCGTACTTCAAAGATTTTGTCTCGACCAGATCCTGGTTTTACGCCGCGTCGTTTCATTTCTTCAGTAGGGTTATTGTAGCGCTCCTCTATATCTTCAAACATTTTAATACCGAGGTAGTATGGATTAATGCTTGTTTTTGATGGCTGAACGACGCCCGCATTTAATTTCGCAAATTCAATTGCTTCATCAGATGTTAAATCCATTTCGCGAAGTATGCGTTGATGCCAGAAGGATGCCCAGCCTTCGTTCATGATCTTCGTTTCAAGCTGCGGCCAGAAATATAGCATTTCCTCACGCATCATCGTTAATATGTCCCGCTGCCAATCTTCTAGCTCACGGCTATATTCTTCAATAAAGAGGAGTAAGTCTTTCTCTGGTTGTGGTGGGATTTTCTTCTTTTTACGAACATTGGAGCGTTCCCTCTTTTTATTGCGATCATCTAAATTCCATAAATCATCGTATTGCGATACCTTTTTCTTTTCTACTTCTTCCTCTTCTAAATCATCAATACTCCACGCAAGTTTTGGACGCATAAGCGACGGATCAATATGCTCTTGAATGGCAAGTACGGCATCTAAAAATGTTTCTACCTCTTCTTTTCCGTACTTATGCTCATATGCTTTCACCCGTTCAGCTGTCGCTGACATACTTTCTACCATATCTCGCTTCGTATTTGAAAAACGAATATTATTTTTAAAGAAGTCACAGTGCGCTAACACGTGCGCTACGATTAATTTATTTTGAATTAACGAGTTCGTATCTAATAAAAAGGCATAACATGGATCAGAGTTAATAACGAGTTCGTATATTTTACTAAGACCTAAATCATATTGTAATTTCATTCTGAAAAACTGTTTCCCAAAACTCCAATGTGAAAACCGCGTCGGCATCCCATATGCACCAAATGTATAAATAATTTCCGCTGGACATATTTCATAACGCATCGGATAAAAATCAAGCCCAAATCCAGTCGCAATTTCCGTAATTTCCGCAATTGCATATTGCAGTGCTTTATCGTCACTTGCTCTCATTATTTTCCCTCCTTACACTTTCCCTTAAGAAAGTGTATGATTGAGAACAAGCTTTCATGAGGATTGATTGCATAATAAAACAGCATTGTTCATTCATTTTATAAATAAACTTAATCTTCATTAAATACCATTTATTCACAGAACACTGGTATTTTAAATATCCTAAAGTTATACTATTAGGGTATCAAAATATTACACACCAAGGAGTTACAACATGAAGAAATGTTATATTTTATGTCTTGCTTGTTTCCTTCTTCTCTTAACAGCATGTGAAGGAAACACAAAAGAAACAACACAAAAAGCAAATGAACCAGAAAAACAAGAAGAAACAACACTAAATTCTTCTGAAGCTAAGCCAACTACAACTGCCGATACAGCAAAGCCCGAACCGAAAAAAGATGAAAGTATTAAACCTGGTATGTATAAGGTTGGTACAGATTTGCCTGCTGGTGAATACTTTCTTTTAGCCGAACAAGGGCAAAACGCTTATTTTGCAGTTCTAAAAGATAGTACTGGATCTTCTAACAACATTTTACAGAATGATAATTTTGCAACGTTTAGATTTCTTACTGTAGAAGATGGACAATATTTACAGCTAAAGCGTGCTAAAATGTTACCTGCAATTAAAGTAGAAAAAATCCCATTAGACGGTAAAGAACTAATTCCAGGCATGTACAGAGTAGGAATTGATGTTCCGGCTGGTGAGTATAAGTTGGTCCCAAATGATGGAGCAACAGGATACTACTCCCTACATGCAAATAGTACTGTAAATGGCTTAAAAAACATCATTAGCAATGATAACTTTAAAGAAGAGCGCTATTTAACGATTCAAGAAGGACAATATTTAAAATTAAACCGCGCTTCTCTATTGCTACCGAATTAATACATATTCCAATGAAATGTAAAAGAAGCATATTCCTAATTTTAGGAATGTGCTTCTTTTATAAACAGATATGAAATTAACCTTCAATAATCTCCATCTTCTCCGTAATCGGTGTACGAGCTTTTCCTTCTGGTGCTTTATCGAAATAGCCAAGGTGAAGAATTCCAACAATGCGTTGACCTCTAGTTAAACCAAGTCCTTCTATAAATAATGGATTGTAGTTTAATCCACCTGATTTCCAAACACAACCTAAACCGCGTTCCCAAGCAAGAAGTTGGAAGTTTTGCATAAATGCACATGTTGCAGCGTAATCTTCGTCACGTTGAATTTGACGTGGGTCTTCATTTATATATACAACGATTTGTGCTGGCGTGCTTAAGAAACGATCCGATAAAATTTTACCGCGTTTCGCTCTTTCTTCTTCTGTGAAAGAGTTTAATACTGCATCTACCAATTTCTTACGACCTTCTCCAATGTATAATTTACAATTCCATGGTTCACGATGTTTATGATTCGGTGCCCACGTTGCGTCGTTTAATAGTTCAATTAACAACTCTTTGTCTACTGCTTTATCTGTAAATGTACGAACAGAACGTCTTTCTTTAATCACATTTGCGATGGAAGTATATGTAGTCATATTTTTCTCTCCCTTATTTTTTATCTATATGTATACGTTTATTGTTGATATTGATTTTCAATTTCGATTATACCTTAGTTTTTTACTATTAATCAATGTTTTATGTTGGAAAACTTCCAAAAACTTCAGTTCATACTGTGAATAAAAAAACTTGATTTGTTCACAAGTATTTCACATTTTATGGAAATGATATGTGTACAGTTTTTCACATTATCCATCTAGGAGGAGTTTACATGTACAAAAAAATCGCAGTAAGTATGACTATGGCAGCATTATTATTCGGTACAACCGTCTTCCCCACTTTCGCTGCTACGCCAAAAGAAGTCACATTGCATCATCATAAACCAATTTCAGAAGAAGAAATGCAGTCGCTCGAAAAACTCGGCTATAACAAACATGAAATTTGGAAAGCTACCCACATTGCAAAAATGAGTAAAAAAGAAATTAAAGACGTTTTAGCTTACTATAAGCAAAATAATTCTTGGGAGAAAACAGCAGAGCATTTCGGGGTAGATCCAAGTAAGTTGAAAAAGCATCATATGAATAAAGAAACAAAAAAAGCACTACTGCAACAATTAGCAAATATGCAAAACTCTACACCAGACGGGCTAAAACAAAAAATGAAAGAATATAATATCGGATTACGTCAGCTCACGGTATTAACAATCATCTCTCAAAAAAGTAATACTCCCCTTGATGATGTGCTAAAAATGAAAAAAGACGGAATGGATATGAAACAAATTGCAGAAAAATTAAATGTAAAAAAAGAAGATATACGAGCAGAAATGATTAAATTAGTAAAGTCTATTAAGGAAAAGAAAACAAATTAATATGCCAAAAAGGAAGAGTTTTTCAATACTCTTCCTTTTCTTTATGAACTTTCAATTTTTAAGTATAAATTCCCGTCTTTCCCAAAAACTAACACAAGGAAATGATATATGTTAGGGGTGAGAAAATGTTCGGTTTATCATCTAAGAAATCCAAAAAAACTAATCCAAAAACACTTTGTTCTATTCCAGAATTTATACAAAGTATGACAGAATCTAGCGATTTTGTCTCTTATAACGTACTTGAAAATGAAACATTATGCTTGTTTTATTATAAATCTGTCGTGGAAGCACTTATTATTAAACAATTTATTTTAACTCCCCTAAAAAAGGAATCGGATCGAATCCAAAACATCTCTGATTTATGTAATATCGTCTCTATTGAAGATATTGTTACCTCCCCTTCTATTGATGATATTCGTGAGAAATTATTAGGTGGATATATTTTAATACGCTTAAAAAACAATTCGAATCCCGATCAATATGCTTTAATTCGTGCCGAAAGTACTGTTTTAGGAATACGATTAAATAACGATATCGATAATAAATACAAAGAAGGCTATGGCAAACCAACACCTACGCCAATGCCAAAAGCTTAAAAAACGAGGAAACACCTCGTTTTTTTCATTCACTTTTTTTCTTAACAAATTCTTTCAAGTGTATTTCTCCTTACTTATCACACACTATATATAACTCTCGGTAAGGAGGGTACACAGTGCAAACATATAACGACTATGATAAAGCTCTCTATTACACGTATTGCTGTAATTGGGATAAATTACTCGTTCTCATGGTTCAAACGAACGATCAATTATTTTCTAAGCGTATTGAGCATTTTTTACACGCTTATCAATACAGTAAAGAACTGCCAGAAGTTGATAAACAATTGCAGCTCCTATTTCAATATATTGACCACGCATCCCAAAAGTCACATATAGAAGAAGTAGAGCAAATTCAAATGTAAACTATAGCGCTATTCTCTTCTGGAGAATAGCGCTTTTTTTAAATGTTCATATCAATAAAAGTTTCCTCTTATAAAACTTTTATTGATAAACATATTTTTTCTTTCTTTTCTGTACCACTTCATACTATAATTTAGTATGTAACTATTATAAGAGAGGTATAAAATATGGGACGAGAAAAAAAGCAAGAATATGCTTTATTTACCGCGTGGGGAGCTTCTTTTATTGCTACACTAGGAAGTCTATACTTTTCCGAAATCATGAAATTTGAGCCTTGTGTCCTTTGTTGGTATCAACGTATTTTTATGTATCCATTCGTTTTATGGCTCGGTATCGCTGTAGTAAAAAAAGACTATCGCATCGCAAATTATTCTTTACCAATCGCAAGTATTGGTGCTTGTATTTCTTTATATCACTATGCAATTCAAAAGATCGCAGCATTTTCGGCTGCAGGGGCAGCTTGCGGCCGTATACCATGTACGGGAGAATACATAAACTGGTTCGGCTTTGTGACAATCCCGTTTTTAGCACTTATCGGCTTTATTACAATCGCTGTTTGTAGCTTTATTGTCATCAAAAACAAATAAGGAGATGAAAGAATGAAAAAAATGCTTATATTTGGCGGTATTATTATCGTCTTATTTGCGGCAATCTTTGCTGTAACACAAATGGAAAAGAAAAGCGCATCAACAGATGAAAAAGGTTACTACTCAAATAAAATTTCTCTTGAGGATCTCAATAAAAATATAGAAGATAAAAAAGAACAAACGATTTACTTTTATCAAACCTCTTGTGTTCATTGTCAAAAGGTCTCTCCTACTGTTGTACCTTTAGCAAAAGATTTAAATGTTGATATGAAAGTAATTGATATTGAAAATTTAAACGAGCCTTGGGATAAATACAATATCCAAGGAACACCAACAATTATTCATTTTAAAGATGGTAAAGAAGTAAGCCGTATTAGCGGCGAACAATCAAAAGAAAAGTTCAAAGAATGGTTTGAACAAACGAAAAAATAACGAGAAAAGGAAACTCCTTCTACACATGAAATGGACGTAAAATTCCAAACTAATGTATAAGGAGGGGGTTTTATGCCAGAAGTAAAATGTTCTGTTTCCAATTGCTCATTTTGGGGACAAGGTACATGCCCATCAACTTAAGAACGAAAACAAAATGAACTTTCGTTCAAACAAACTAAAAAACACGTAATGTACTT
>NZ_JAQFUL010000051.1:0-36765 GCF_027716265.1 Bacillus cereus group sp. Bc031 | reverse complement strand
ATGAGGTGAAAGTCTCACGTACGGTGTGGAGAAGGGGAAAAGATGGAGATAACCTCAAAGTCTTACCTATTTCTATTAACGTGTGCTTTTTATTGTACATAACGGTCGTTATATTGTATATAGTGTAGGAGTGTTTCTTATGGAAGAAATTCAACTTATTCTGGCGAAAAATTTAAAAACAATTCGAGAAAAAGAAAAATTAAGTTTAGAAAAGGTTTCCCAATTAACAGGTGTGAGTAAAACGATGATTGGACAAATTGAACGTGGAGAGTCAAGTCCAACATTAACAACGATATGGAAAATAGCTAATGGGTTGAAAGTGTCTTTTACTTCTTTAATCAATAATCCGCAACCGGATACGAAAGTTGTTTTACGAAATGATGTTCAAGTATTATCAGAAGACAATGGAAGATATAAAGTGTATCCTTCTTTTCCTTTCCAAGATGATAGGAACTTTGAAATCTATACGGTTGAAATTGAAACAGAAGGAAAGTTAAATTCGGAAGGTCATAAAGAAGGGACTGAAGAATTTATAACGGTGTTTGAAGGGGAATTGACACTTGAAATAAATGATTGTCAGTATAAATTAAATAGCGGGGATTCAATTCGCTTTAAGGCGGATAGACCGCATTCCTATCGTAATTTTGGAAGAACGCAAACCCGGTTAAATATGACTATTTATTATTCAACTTCATAAATTTACAGCTACCTTGAAAAACAAAGAAAGGCGTAATGATGAAACCATCTATAAGAGATGGTTTTTATTTTTTATAATCCACAAAAAAAGACACTCATTTGAGTGTCAACATAGTGTTGCTCTCGCGTATAGGATTGGAGTATGTTTCTCAAATATGTTTTGAGATGGTTCGCATTTGAGAAACTATCTTCATGTTCAATGTAACATTAGCAGTGAGGAGTGTAAATTGATAATGTATATACGGAAAATTTAGTATAGATACTTTGTACTATGAATATAGTACAAAGTATTTCTTATTGCATAATCACTTACGTGAAGTTATTAAAATATAAACTAAAGGAATGACCTAGTAGTTACTATTTTAGCATTTAAGAATGATTATTATAAAAAGAATGAATCATTTTTTAATCGATTCGTATAATTGTTAAAGAGGCACCTGTTGAACCACCTCCAACTAAATTAACTATGGATAATACGCCGAATAGTTGAAGTGAAATTGTATTACCAGCAGTTAAATTAATTATTAAATTATTATTATAATTTGAAGTTGATATTGCGGGTGAAAAGATAGATCCGGAAAGTGGAGTCGAAGAGTTTAATAGTAGCGATTTAGTATTTTGGAATGGAACTATCATTTTGTTATATTAATACTACTAGTTATAGTAACGGTAAAAAGTTTACTTTATGTAAAATCATTTGAGTATGAAAAAGTAGTTATGGAATTTTTCTAAAATGATAGAGGTTTTATTTTGTTAATTAGTAAACAAAATGTGAAATGAGGTAGAAAATTGAACAGCGATGAAAAATTATCTTTGAATAAAGGTATGGTAAGACCAGAAAATATTGGACCTACTTTTCCGGTTCTTCCGCCAATTTATATTCCAACGGGAGCAACGGGAGCAACAGGATCAACAGGGTCAACGGGAGCAACAGGGTCAACGGGAGCAACGGGAACAACGGGAGCAACAGGAGCAACAGGAGTAACGGGAGCAACAGGAGCAACGGGAACAACGGGAGCAACAGGAGCAACAGGAGTAACGGGAGCAACAGGAGTAACGGGAGCAACAGGAGCAACGGGAACAACGGGAGCAACAGGATCAACAGGGTCAACGGGAGCAACAGGATCAGCGGGAACAACGGGAGCAACAGGGTCAACAGGAGCAACGGGAGCAACAGGAACAACAGGAACAACAGGAGCAACAGGAGCAACAGGAGCAACAGGAACAACAGGAGCAACAGGAGCAACAGGAACAACGGGAACAACAGGAACAACAGGGTCAACGGGAGCAACAGGAACAACAGGAGCAACAGGAGCAACAGGAACAAAAGGAGCAACAGGAACAACAGGAACAACGGGAACAACAGGAACAACAGGGTCAACGGGAGCAACAGGAGCAATGGGAACAACGGGAGCAACAGGAACAACAGGAACAACGGGAACAACGGGAGCAACAGGGTCAACGGGAGCAACGGGAACAACGGGAACAACAGGATCAACAGGAACAACGGGAGCAACAGGAGTAACAGGGACAACAGGAGCAACAGGAGTAACAGGGACAACAGGAGCAACGGGAGCAACAGGGGCAACAGGGGCAACAGGAGTAACAGGGGCAACAGGAGTAACAGGATCAACGGGAGTAACAGGAACAACAGGTCCAACTGGCGTTATTGGCCCCATAACAACAACTAATTTATTATTTTACACTTTTTCAGATGGAGAAAAACTTACATATACAGATTCAGATGGGCTAGCTCAATATGGTACAACTCACATATTATCTCCTGATGAGGTTTCGTACATTAATTTGTTTATTAATGGAATACTTCAACCACAGCCATTATATCAGGTTAGTACTGGCCAGCTAACTTTATTAGATAATCAACCACCATCACAAGGTTCTTCAATTATTTTACAATTTATCATTATTAATTAAAAAAGACAGATTCTTAAATAAGAAGGATCTGTCTTTTTGCTCTACATTAAAATAGTTAAAACTAAGTGACGATAAATTCGATTGTAATTGGAATTCCACCGTCTAATGCATCTCCGCCAGGAATTGTAATAGCACCAGTAGGTCCAGTAGTAACACTGGAGTTCACACTAGGTTGAAGAATGCCGTTTACATATAAGTTGTAATACGTAAAAGTCGGAAAAGCAGTTGCAGTAGTGCCAGCATCGTTTAAACAAGCTGTAGCAGCAATTGCAAAAGCTGCACCTGTTCCTGTACCAGCTCCTAATGTAGATGTAAATCTTCTAGATGCCATAAATGGTTGAATAATTGGCAATTAATTCTCACTCCCTATATTGTTTTTTGGAACGAAGTATACAATAACTTGTCCACTATATTGTATGAGAGTTTTTGATAATAGAAACGGCTTTATGATAATAGAAGGAACATAATTTAAGTAAAGATATTATTGTTATTTATTTGAAAAGGTGGTGTTATTACTTATTATTTGTAAGTTATTGGTTATATGCTAATGCTTAGTTTTAATATTTAAATTAAAATGTGCTTTTAAACCTAAGAGATAAACGTGGAAAAATAAAATAAACTTTTAAGTTTAGGTGTTTAATCTAAGCAGTCAATTATTAAAAACATATAATTAATATGTGAGTCATGAACATAATTAAATAACGTTTTAAAGTTTAATTATTATTCATGTTTCCTATTTTAAGTGAATTAAATCTATGCACAATTTTATAGTTCTTATAATAGGAAAATACTCAAATAAAAGAAAGGTAAGGAGGAAATAAATGAAACATAATGATTGTTTTGGTCATAACAACTGCAATAATCCGATTGTTTTCACACCAGATTGTTGTAACAATCCACAAACAGTTCCAATTACTAGCGAACAATTAGGAAGATTAATAACTTTACTAAACTCTTTAATTGCGGCTATTGCAGCGTTTTTTGCAAATCCAAGTGATGCAAACAGATTAGCTTTACTCAATTTGTTTACTCAGCTATTGAACTTGCTAAATGAATTAGCACCTTCTCCAGAAGGAAATTTCTTAAAACAATTAATTCAAAGTATTATTAACTTACTTCAATCCCCTAATCCAAATCTAAGTCAATTACTTTCTTTATTACAACAATTCTTCAGTGCTCTTGCACCATTCTTCTTCTCTTTAATTCTTGATCCTGCAAGCTTACAACTTCTATTAAACTTATTAGTTCAACTAATTGGTGCTACTCCAGGAGGAGGAGCAACAGGTCCAACAGGTCCAGGAGGAGGAGCAACAGGTCCAACAGGTCCAACGGGTCCAGGAGGAGGAGCAACAGGTCCAACAGGAGCGACAGGTCCAACAGGAGCGACAGGTCCAACAGGAGCGACGGGTCCAGCAGGTACTGGTGGTGCAACAGGTTTAACAGGAGCAACAGGCCCAACGGGAGCAACAGGTCTAGCAGGAGCAACAGGTCTAACAGGAGCAACAGGCCCGACAGGAGCAACAGGTCTAGCAGGAGCAACAGGCCCGACAGGAGCAACAGGCCTAACTGGAGCAACTGGAGCAACTGGTGGCGGAGCTATTATTCCATTCGCTTCGGGTACAACACCAGCTGCGTTAGTTAACGCATTAGTAGCAAATACAGGAACTCTTCTTGGATTTGGATTTAGTCAGCCTGGTATAGCTTTAACAGGTGGAACTAGTATCACATTAGCGTTAGGTGTAGGTGATTATGCATTTGTAGCACCACGCGCAGGTGTTATTACGTCATTAGCAGGTTTCTTTAGTGCAACAGCTGCATTATCTCCATTATCACCTGTTCAAGTGCAGATACAAATATTAACTGCACCTGCAGCAAGTAATACGTTTACAGTACAGGGTGCACCTCTATTATTAACACCAGCATTTGCTGCAATCGCAATTGGTTCTACAGCATCAGGTATTATACCTGAAGCTATCCCAGTAGCTGCAGGAGATAAAATACTACTATACGTTTCATTAACAGCAGCAAGTCCAATAGCTGCAGTAGCTGGATTTGTAAGTGCAGGTATAAATATCGTCTAGTTTGTTACAACGCCTGTTTGAAATTTGAATTGGCGTTTGTATATAGCCCATCCTAATTTTATTAGGGTGGGCTATATTTTATGGAAAGATAGGTGATAAATCAATTGAGAAAGTACTCTTTGTTAAAAAAATCAAAATTAATGATTTATAATCTATTGTTTATGGAATAAGTTATATGATTTGAAAAATTATCTATAAATAAAAAAGATGAATTCTATTAAAAACAGAATTCATCTTTTAAATAAAAGGGAAGTAATTTATTTATCGTGAGTGTTAAAATGTTATTGTACAAATTAGTAATCAACTATTTGTTTTTATTACAGTTACATCCTTTTTTCTTTACATAGCCTTGATTGGCTAAGTCTCTTTGTGATTGGGAATTGGAAGATTGAGAATTCGAAGACTGAGAGGATGTTGATGAACTACTATTTTTATTATGAGAGTAGTTTTTTCGATAGTTATAATTACTCATAGTACTATCACCTCCAATTAAATATATAACTATTATATGTAGCTATTCTATTAATTGTTACGATAATAAATAGGAATGGGTATATAATAAAAAAATCTCCTACGTATTTTCCGAGGAGATAAATAATTGTCCTTTCATAATATAAATTAATATCCCCAGTAAAGAGGAAAATAATATGAATCTTGGTAATATAAATTTTGTTGTGGATTAGGAGGATGAGTTGCAGGGGGTATCGTTCCGCGGTTCTGATTACAATTTGCTGGAGGACCGATTACTGTAGTGGATTGAATAGAGGATACCGCTTGTTTCCATTGTTGCTCATCGAGACAGTAAGTATGGGCCATTATATTAGTGGGAGTTAATCTTAACATGTCAGAACCAAAAATAACTTCTGGTGTTGGTGCGTCGAAGATTGCTAATAAATGAGTGTTATCTGCTGTAGCAATTTCATAATGCCACCAAGCTTGTGGAATGTTGGCAACTTGCCCCGGTTTTATTGGTAAGTTTAATATTTGATTTGTAAAAGGATTAAGTAAAGAAACAACTGCAGAGCCTGAAATGCAGTAAACAAGTTCAGCTGCATTTTGATGTATGTGCGGCTCTACAACATTTCCTGTACTTAAATAGATATCTAATAAAGAAGTGTTTTCTAACGTATTTAATTGTTTCTCGCCAAGTACGTTTATATAGTTTTGAGCATCTTTTTGAAAAAAATTACTTTTATTTAAATCATAAGTGAAATTAATTGAGGGGGAAGTGTAGTCGATATTGGAACTCAATTGTATTACCTGCCTTTCTATTAGTAAGTAAGGTTACAAAATTAGGATATGTGTCTATTGTTGGTTGTGTGCAGTTGTTGGTATCTTATTAAATTTGCTTATTTCATAAAGAATATGGGGTGTATTTCGTATCATAAAAAACAGACCAATACTTTTTATAAGAAGCATTGGTCTATTTTTTATGATAGTTTTTGCTGAATAATTAATTGTGCTTTAGCGGTATTGGCATAATTGAGCCAATCTAATACCAAGTTTTGTTTTAAATCAAAGTAGATTTCTATGACGTCAAAATGGGATACCTTTGTTTTAAGTGGAACAGGTATACCGTTTACTTTTGCATTTTTCATGTTATGTGCAATTTTTGGAAATGCAGAGAAAGTAAAATCAATAATTGTAGCACCATCTGGTAAATAAATAGGTTGTAAATCTGAAGTATAAGCCGTTATGGTATTTTCAAATAGTTCGTACGATACTAGATTGTGGAACGCAATTGGATCTGTAGTTAATAAATTGTTATGCACAATTGTATCATTCATTATTTTATAAGATATGGATTGAATATCCATAGTTTCATTATTCAATAAAGAAAAAATACCATTATTTTTTAATCTTTTTGCAAGTTTTGTTTGAATGATAATTGTTTGTTCAGTATCATTCATATTGATTTTAGTTTTTAAATTGCTATTAAAATGGCTGTTTTCAAGTGCCATATTGTCTTCGAAATAGTTTATAGTTGGATTGTATAATTGATGTATCATTCCAAGAATTTTATAGCAATCTAGTACCTTGTAGTTGTAATACAAATTTGTGAAACCTCTGATACGTTTTGTATTTCTTGTAATTGTGAGTAAGTAGTATAAATCGGAGGGAACTCATAGTTTATTTCAAATGAAAGGTTAGTATCATAAAAAGAATGAATTGCTCTTCTTAAATCAGTTATATTTTTTTGAAGATGTGGAACATATCCCGTTAAGAATTTAAGTACCTTGCTATATCTTTCTTTATGTAAATATTGAAAAGCAAGATTTTCTAATTCATACTGGATTGTATATAATCCAAGTCGCTTTGCAAGTGGCGCAAAAAGTGTTAATGTTTCATTCGCATATGCTACTTGTTTCGCGGGTTTTTTAACATTCAAAGTTTTTATATTATGAAGGCGATCTATAACTTTAATAATGCCAACACGTATATCATGTTGAGAGGATAATAGTAATTTTTTAAAGTTAATTGCTTCGTATAATACTTTGTTTTGATCTTGTTGTTTTTTTCCTTTTGTTAATCCATTTACAATATATCGAATAGTCGCACCAAAATGTGATTCGATTTCTTCTAGAGAATATTCGGTATCTTCTACAACATCGTGTAATAAGGCAGCAATCAATGTTGTAATGTCAGCTTTATAATTTAGCAGTATTTCTGTAATTGCGAAAGGATGAATAATATATGGTTCTCCAGTTTGACGGTATTGTCCATCATGTGCTTGCTCTGCAAAATATATAGCTTTTTTCAAGAGTTTTAATTCATTAGATTGTAGATAATTTGCCTTTTGTAATAATACCTCGCTCATATAAATCCGTCCCTTAAAATTATTTTTAATAGTAATTCTATATAATAGAATAAATCCCCTTTGAAATTATTTTAATTATGTAAAAAATAAAGGTGTTGAGATGAAACTATATTCGTATATCCATTCATACTTTGGATTGATGGAAAAAAGTAAAGAACGTGTTAATTTAATATTACATCAATCATTAATAAGGGGTGAAGGTTCATGTCATTTAGTGAAATGATTAGAAATGAAGTGCTCAGCTGGGCGGGTGTTTCTGAAAAACCGCATCGATTTGGCGGCATTGAAATAAATTACGGTAAGAAAGAACTTGGTCATCTGCATGGAGATAAGTTAGTCGATTTACCATTTCCAAAGTTAAAGCGGGATGAATTAGTAAACCAAGGATTGGTCAAACCACATCACGTATTACCTGAATCAGGATGGATCAGTTATTATATAAAGAGTGAAGAGGATATACCATTTGCAATTGAGTTATTTCGTATGCAATATGACCGAATAAAAAAATAATGTAATAAAATAGATGAGTAAAAATATATTTTCATGTCACATCCCTCCTTAATCGTTCGTCTTGTATGTAGAACGATAAGGAGGGATTTTATTATGAAGAAATTTGATGTAGCAATTGTTGGTGGTGGCCTTGCTGGATTAACAGCGTCTATATATTTAGCGAAAGCTGGAAGAAAAGTGATTGTTTTAGAAAAGTCCAATCGCTTTGGTGGTCGAGGGATGACTATTAATAAAAATGGGATCTGTATGAATCTTGGTGCACACGCCTTATATAGAGGAGGAGCCGCATTTTTAACTTTTAATGAGCTCGGTATGAATCTACCGGGTGGAATTCCATCTACAAAAGCACATGGAATATGGAAAGGGGATATTTTCACCATACCAACAGATTTCCGTTCAATTTTATCAACACCACTACTTTCGTGGTCTGCAAAAGTACAATTCTCACGTCTTATGATTCGTTTAGGGAATTTAGATGTAAGAAAAGTTCAAAAAGTGAGCCTAACTACATGGGCAGAAAATGAAATAAAGATCCAATGGTTCGCAATATATTTTATGCGCTATGCCGAACAACAACATATACGTTTGCTCCTACAATACAATTAGCATCATCTGTACTAAAGCAAATACAGCTTTCGATAAAAGATGGGGTATTTTATGTAGATGGTGGCTGGGAGACGATAATAACAAAATTAAGAGACATTGCGAATCATGCCGGGGTGCAATTTTTGGATAAAAAGCATGTTTTGGAAATAGAGCATTACGAAGATAAACAAAGAATATATTGTTTTGATGATGAGGTATTTGAAGTAGGTACAGTCATTGTGACGACTCCACCGAAAGAAGCTTGTAACATAATTAAAGGTGTGGAAGGAACAAGTTTGTATAGATGGAGTGAACAATCGGTACCGGTTACTGTTGCTGCATTAGATATTGGTTTGAGACGATTACCTAATCCGACACATCAATTTGCGTTAGGGTTAGATCAGCCTATATTTTTCACGAATCAATCAAGAGCAGCTAAATTAAGTGATGATGGATCAATTGCAGTGAGTTTAATTAAGTACCATAATCCTGTACTAGAGATGAAACATACTCATGAAGATAAAGAACAGTTAGAAAGTACAATGGATTTGCTACATCCAAATTGGAAAAGAGAAGTTGTTGCGCAACAATATTTACCGGAAATAACAGTAGTATATGATTTTCCTCATATAAACCGAGTTGAAAAATCAGGTCCTAATATCCCTGAAATGCCAGGTGTTTACGTTGCAGGTGATTGGACTGGGCATGATGAAATATTAGCTGATGCTGCAGTAGCAAGTGGAAAACGTGCAGCGTTACACATTTTAAAGCAATTAGAAAGTGAGGGAGTTCATCATGGAAACGGAGCAATTATATGAAGCGTATCAACCATTATTATTTTCGTTAGCATATAGAATCCTTGGGAGTGTTATGGATGCTGAGGATATCGTTCAGGATGTATTTATCTCGTTAAATAATATAGAGGATCTTCAGTCTATAGAAAATATGAAAGCATATTTGTGTAAGATGGCGACAAATCGTTCAATTGATAAATTACGTTCGGCAGCGCATAAACGTAACGTGTACGTAGGGATGTGGTTACCAGAGCCACTTGTAGAAGAAAGTAATGAGCCATCAGAGTCATTTGTTATGAAAGAATCCCTTTCCACAGCATATTTATTACTTTTACAACAACTGTCTGAGGTAGAAAGGATTGTTTTCATATTAAGAGAGGTTTTCAGTTATGAATACGAAGAAATAGCTTCAATTGTTGATAAGAGTAGTGTGAACTGTAGAAAGATCTTTCAACGGGCACGAAATAGTATATTGGATAAGCCGAAGCAATCAACATTAAGTACGAAGAAAATGGCTGATTATGTTGAAAAGTTTGTATCATCACTACAATGTGGTGATGCGCAAGGTATGTTAGAAGTATTAAAAACAGATGCGATATTGAAAGCAGATGGTGGTGGTAAAGTTACAACTGCGATTTATCCAATCTATTCTGCAGATAGAATTATTCGTTTATTCTCTGGAATTAGAAGTAAGTTCCCATCAGCGTACAATGTTGATTATAAGATAGTAAATGGTGCCCCAGGTGTTATTGTTAAAGTGAAAAACAAAGTGACTTATGTACTTTCATTCACATTTGAGAATGAGAAAATCTCAAATATTTATATGATGGTTAATCCTGAAAAACTTATGCACTTAAATAGAATAGTATAAAAAAGACGCATTTCTTTAGAAGTGCGTCTTTTTATTATTTTTCTAACATTTCAAGAGGTACATCTTTTTCGCCAGCTACCTCAAATTTAATTTCCCCGTCTTCTTCATAAATACGTGTAATAATCGGTATAGTAATCATTAATTTTTTGTGCTGCTTTCGTTTTCGAGCAGCATCTAAGCTAATCACGTTCATTTGTAAGCATCCTTTCTTCTAGAAATATATAAACAAAGAAAATGCGTCCGGAAAGGGCGCTTAATTGAATTTGAAATACCGATTCATTTAAATGGGGTTTATATGATTTAACAACTGCAATTGAATTAAAAATAGTATGAATGGAATAATTGCACGTAGAAATTAACTTTACCAAAAAACGAAACAATATGCTATAAAAAATTATAAATCTTTGTCATATAACGAGAAAAAGGTTTTTGTTTCGCATATAATGAAAGTAGACGAGCAACAAGAGCTTTTTCATCATATTGCTTTAGAAAGGCGATGAAAAAATGGATACATTAAATTCATTATTATTTCAACTTGAACAATATGGAGAAGAGCATGATCGAAATAAAAAAACACGGGAAGAAAAATTACGGAATATTTCTCGTGAGATGGGGCAATTTTTATCAATTTTAGTAAAAGGGTGTAGCGCAATAAACATTTTAGAAATTGGAACTTCTAATGGTTATTCTACATTGTGGTTAGCTAATGCGGTAGAAGAAACAAATGGAAATGTAACAACTGTGGAGCTTTCTTCAGAACGAGTTGGAGAGGCACTTGTCAATTTTGAAAAGGCAAACTTGTTGCAAAGGATTGATGTTCACAATCAAGAAGCAGGGGCATTTTTAGATTCACAACTAGATCATTCATTTGATTTTATTTTCCTAGATTCAGAACGTACGCAATACATGTGGTGGCTTGAACATATAAAACGCATTTTACAACCACAAGGTCTTCTTGTTGTCGATAATGCTACTTCTCATGCGAGTGAATTAGCTGAGTTTATAAAAATGATTGAAGAAGATAAAATGTTTGAAACAGTGTTATTGGCATTTCAAAATGGTGCATTTGTAGCGCGTAAGAAGCAATAGGATTGAACGCAATATAATTATCACATTGAAAAAGGGTGTATGTCAAAAGATTGAGTACAGTAGGATGGGAAGGTCGTAATTTATATACGTAACATACGAAGAATCCGCCTTCAGCATGTCGGTCTCTAGGTCTTAAGTCTGAGGAAAATTATGTTGTTTACAGGTATACTTATAGTAAGAAACAGGGAATGACTGCATAAGCAGGTATTTCTTGAAAATTGATTTCATATAGGCTGTTTGCAAATGAAATACAATATATTAGATGAAATATAGTGCACATAAATTCGCACATATAAATAAAGGAGCGATTTTGTTGACTGAACTCGAGAAAAAAGAACCCGTATCAATTGTGAAAGATAATAATGTAGAAGTAGTAGTTGATACAGTTATAAAAGATGAAGAACTTGATGAATTAAATAAAGAAGCCGATCTTTATGTACAAAAATTAAATAGCGAGCAAAATACAGATTTATCGAAAGTATTGTCTCAGCTAGGAGATTTAGGGGATAAAGAACAACAAGCAGCAGGACAAACGTTATCAGCATTAAAACGTCCTGTCACAGCGATGATGAACGGGAAAAATGAAGAAATCCCGAATACATTGTTAGAATTACGTAAAGTAGTATCAGAGCTTGATCCGAACTCATTAAAAGCAAGTGGCATGAAGAAAATTATGTTTAAAGTATTCAAGAAAAATCCACTTGAAACATACGTGCATAAATACCAATCTATAGATAAGCAAATTGAGGAGATTATAAGATCGCTTCTAATTGGCCGTGACAACTTACAAGAAGATACTGTTGGCCTAGAGATGCTTAAGGAACAATCACACGATAAAATTCACGCGCTTGATAAGCAAGTATACTTAGGGAAAAAACTTGCTGGCATGCTGGAAGCTGAGAAACAAAATCCAGAACGTCAAAGGGATATTCCATTAATTAATGATGCATTAGAAAAGATACTCGTACGTACGCGCAATATGCAACAAGCGAAAAGTGTGTTATTACAATCTATCGCATCAGTAGACATTATTAAGAAAAATAATGAAAAGTTAACAGAGGCAATTCGTAATGCAATTACGATGACGCAAAACGTTGTAACAGTTTCTGCTGCTATCCAGTTAGCATTAACAAATCAGCGTAAAACAATTGATGCAGTGAATGCAACAAATGAAGCAATTGAGTCTATGGTATTAAGTAATTCTCAGGCATTAAAACAAAATACAGAAGAAACAACAAAACTTCTTGAAAATCCTGCAATTAGCATGGATAAATTACGCGAATCATTACAAAATGTATTTGCTGCAATTGAAGCTTCTGAAAAATCGTCAGAACGTATTATCGAGTCAAGTAAGAAGTTTGTTATTGAACTAGACACATTTAATGATGAAATGAAACAAAAACTCATTCAGCGCCCAAGAAAATAGCAGACTTTTAGAGGAGGTGAAAAAATGAGTTTTATTCAAACTGTATTATTACTACTCGGTACATTGTTTTTAATCGCATTTACTGTCGTTGTTTTAGTTGTATATTTCGGACGTAAACTGTATTTTTCGTGGACGAAGCCATATAAAAGAGCACACGATTCTTTAGATAAGTTATCGAATAAATCATTACCGTTTCTACAAGAATTTACACAACATCCACTCTTTTATCGTTGGATTCGTACGGAAGGAAAGAAAGAACAACATATATTAAACACGCTTTTCTGTGCATCGGGTCAACGTACGAGAGAGCAAGTATTCTCAATGTTACCGAAAGAAAAACAGAAAAAAGTACATGTAATGGCAAAAACGACGAAAAAGCTTACTAATGAAGATATTGATGTAGCAGCGATGAAAGTAAAAGATTTTTTAAGACAAGAAACGCAGCAAACAGTAAAACCGACAGATTTATCGTTTTATAAATTGTATTTTTATGATCGATATCCAGATGCATTAAATACAATTCAAGCGTATAAACGTTCAATAAATCCTTCATTACAAAAAACAGTTGATGATATTTCAATTTCAGTATTAAATGCACTGCCATACTATCAAGAGCAACGTATGTTTGAACAACAACATAAACTTGAAACGTTCTTAATGAAAGATTTAATAGCGATGTTATCTTTAGTGGTGCAACTACCACCATCACAACGTCCCGAAAAAGAAGAAGAATTGAAAATCTACTTACAAAATTTCCAAAAAGAAATGGAAGTAGTAGAGCGGGATATTCGTGACTCGATTGATCACGATTTGAATGTGAAGATGAGAGCAGCGACTGAGAAGTTTAAGAATAAATAAAAAAGACGCCTTAAAGCTATAATACTTAGCTTTAAGGCGTTTTTTTTATTAGTTGTTATTTTGCTTTAACGGTAGTATGACTAGAAGCAACACTTTCATTATGCAATCGATCAACTGCAGTTACTACATACGTATATGTTTCTCCAGAAATAACGGTTTTATCTAAATAAATTTCTCCAGGCTTTGTCTTTCTTACAGTAGTAAGTAAATTTTTCGGATTTTCTATATTCACTTCACTTTTTCCATTCACGCGGTAAATAGCGTAATAAGCAGAATCATTCTCTCTATTATCAATGATACCTACAGCAATACCTTCATCTCTTGGAATAGCACCTTTTAAAGTCGGTTGTTTTGGTGGATCATGATCAAGCCAAGGCATAGAGGGGATTAATGCAGGATATTTATATATGTCTTTTGAGAGTCTATCTTTAATTCCTAGTGGATTGTTATTAATATCTTTCAAGCTAAAATGCATACTACCTTTTATTTCAGGATATAACCGATTTAATTCAATTTGTCTTGGGTATTCTTCTGGATCAGACCAAGCTGGGACAGAATTATTATTAATTTTATAGGCCGCCTGACCGATGTATAGGTGGATCGGTTTATTATTTGTTTCTTTTACCCACCAATCTACTAATATGTCATACGCAGCAGGAGTGAAACCTATATTCCAATATATTTGCGGTGTGATGTAGTCAATGTAACCTTTTTGTATCCACTCACGTGTATCAGCGTAAAGGTCATCATAGTTCCTTTGACCTGCAGTTGTGTTAGAGCCAGTTGGATCGTCAGCTATATTTCGCCATACGCCGAACGGACTTATGCCAAACTTTACGTATGATTTTTCTTGTTTTATAGCAGTATTTAAATCTTTTACAAGTTCATTTACATTGTTACGTCGCCAATCCTCTATATTTGTAAATCTACCGTTATTATACGTTTCGTACGTTTTTTGATCGGGGAATTGTTCACCTGCTACTTTATATGGATAAAAATAATCATCCATATGCAGCGCATCAATGTCATAATTTTGCACGATTTCTAAAGCACCTTCAGTTATAAATTTTTTCACTTCCGGAATACCGGGATTGTAATATAACTTCCCGCCATAAGGTACAATCCAATCGGGGTGTTGTTTTGCAGGGTGATTATTTGATAATCGATTTATATCAGTGTGATTCATCGTTATTCGGTATGGGTTAATCCATGCGTGGAATTCTATATTTCTTTTATGTGCTTCATCGACCATAAATGCGAGTGGGTCATAACCAGGATCTTTTCCTTGTGTGCCCGTAATGTATTCAGACCAAGGACCGTAATTTGAAGGATAAAAGGCATCAGCGGTTGGTTTGATTTGTACAACGACTGCATTCATACCGGTGTTTTTAACATCGTCTAATAATCTAATAAACTCTTGTTTTTGATTTTCGATGGGTAAGCCGGTTTTTGAGGGCCAATCAATATTAAGAACAGATGCGATCCATACAGCACGTAATTCATGTTTTTTATACGTAGTATTAGCTTCAGCATAAGTAGAGTGAGGGGAAATGAAAGTGAAAGGAATAAAAAAGATGACGATACAACATATCATTAATAAACGTTTAACAATCATTTATACGCCTCCCTATTATGTGGTTAACTATTATGATATCCGAGATGAGGTTGATCTTACAATTGAGAAAAATAAATATTGAAACATTAATTTAATAGGAAAAATATTTTTACTGAAATTTACTTTCATTATAACTAAATTCATTTACTACTTCATATGCTTGTTAGTAAAGTGAAACTTCCTTTCATTTGAAGGGGAATAAATTATAAGTATAGGAGGATTCATAAATGAAGGTTTTGTTCGTTTGTTCTGGAGGAATGTCCAGCGCAATTGTTGTAAACGCTTTAAAAAAGGAGGCGGAGAAAAAGGGTATGAACATGGAAGTGCATGCGATTGGAACAAATGAGGTAGAGGAAGAAGTAAAGAATGGCTGGGACGTTGTAATGGTTGCACCTCAAGTTAGACATCGATTTGATTCTGTTAAAAAATTCGCAGAAGAGGAATCTATCCCGTGCGGTATTATACCGCCGCAAGCATATACACCTCTTGGCGGACCGACTTTATTAAAGACTGTAAATGATTTAATTCGTTAGGGGGAACCGTTATGAATAAGTTTGTCACGTTTCTCGATAAAAACTTATCTGGACCGATGGCAAGACTTTCTGAACAGAGACATTTACAAGCAATCCGTGATGGAGTGATTTCAGCATTACCATTTATCATCGTAGGAAGTTTCTTTTTAATCGTAGCATTTCCACCTTTACCGAAAGATAGTTTCATATCCGTTTGGGCATTAAAAAATCAAACAAGTATATTAATACCATATCGCCTAACGATGTTTATTATGTCTTTATATATAGCATTTGGAATAGGATATAATTTGGCGAAAAGTTATAAATTAGATGCTTTATCGGGAGCTCAGCTAGCAGTATGTTCACTACTATTAACATTAACTCCTGAATTAATTGATAAAAAAGGATTTATGCTTCCGATGACAAATCTTGGAGGTCATGGATTATTCGTGACGATGATTGTTTCTATTTTATCCGTAGAGATTTTAAGGTTTTGTAAGAAGAAAAATGTAATGATTAAAATGCCAGAACAAGTACCGCCATCTGTGTCGCGTTCGTTTGAAGCACTTATACCTGCTGCATTCGTTATTATTATTATGAGTCTAGTAACTGTCGTTTTTAGCATTGATTTACACCATGTTGTTGATAAACTAGCAGCACCATTAGTAAAAGCTGGGGATAGTTACTTCGGTGTAATGATTCCAGTGTTTTTAATTACGTTTTTTTGGTCATTCGGAATCCATGGTGTGTCGGTTGTTGGAACTGTTGCTCGGCCATTATGGGAAGTATACTTAGGGAAAAATGGTGAAGCAGTTGCTAGTGGAGCAGATCAGTTGCCATTTATTTCACCAGAGCCGTTATATCAATGGTTTATATGGATTGGCGGTTCTGGTGCGACATTAGGGCTTGTATTAGCTATGATTGTATTTGGTCGATCAAAATATTCGAAAGCATTATCAAGAACTTGTATTGTTCCGGGTATTTTTAATATAAATGAGCCAGTCATATTCGGATTACCGATTGTACTAAATCCAATTTTAATTATCCCATTTATCATTACACCACTTGTAACGGCAACTGTTGCATATTCAGCAACTGCGATGGGATTTGTAACACCAACACATATTATGCCACCGTGGACATTACCAGCTCCAATTGGTGCGTATTTAGCTACAGGCGGAGATTGGCGTGCAATAGTATTAGTTTTTATAAATATAGCAATATCGTTCCTTATATATTTACCATTCTTTAAAATGTACGACAAAAATATGCTTGAAATTGAGAAGAATGGTGAAGGCGAATCTGTTAATCCATAATCTTTATGCTTTAATTTATGAGTGATAGGTATTTTGCCTATCACTTCTTTCACATGAAGTCCAGAGAGGATGAAATGGAATGAATATAAAATTTAGTTATAAAGGTGTATTTTTATTATTATTTGGAGTGATATGTGCGAATTTACTTTTTGTGCCTATATTAAGGATGCTACATCTATCACAAATGCATAGTATATGGCTCGTTACAAGCATTGCGGCAAGTATTTTGCTTACTGTAGTTGTTTCTTTCATTGATGGATCGTTTGCATCGAAAGCTCAGTTGTTTTTTAGATTTATATTGTTTTCGATCGGTTGTACATTTGTAACTTACATGATTGTTTTTTAATAAATAGGAGGTCATGCATGTTATGTATATTGCAGGGGTAATGTCCGGTACTTCATTAGATGGAATAGATGTAGCGCTCGTTCGTATAGAAGGGAGTGGTGTAGAGTCTAAGGTCGAACTTATCCATTTTACTACAGTTCCATTTCGTAATGATATAAAAAGTGAAATACAACAAGCATTATCAATAGAAAATTCAAATGTTCAACTCATATGTAGTTTAAATTTTAAGTTAGGTTTATGTTTCGCCAACGCTGTAAAAGAAGTTTGTAAAGAGGCCAATTTTTCTTTGGAACAATTAGATTTGATAGGTTCTCACGGACAAACGATTTACCATCAGCCAAAGCCAGAAGGGAATATGATAGCTTCCACATTACAAATTGGGGAGCCTGCAGTAATAGCATATGACACGAACACGACGGTTATCTCAAATTTCCGAACGATGGACATGGCAGCAGGAGGACAAGGTGCACCACTTGTACCATATTCAGAGATTATTTTATATCGTCATCCAACTAAAAATAGACTACTACAAAATATCGGCGGGATTGGTAATGTTACCGTAATACCAAGTCAAAAAAGTGATCAGAACGTTATAGCTTTTGATACTGGTCCGGGTAATATGATAATTGATGAAGTATGTCAAAGGTTATTTCAGTTGCCATATGATCAAAATGGTGAGATTGCAAAACAGGGTAGAGTTGTAGATGAAATTTTGACATATTGTATGAGTCATCAATTTTTGAAAATGAATCCACCGAAATCAACAGGTAGAGAACAGTTTGGTGAAGAGTTTGTAAGTCAGTTTTTGAAGCGGTATGAAAAGTATAGTAAAGAAAATATATTAACGACTGTCACGATGTTTACAGCAAGTTCAATTGTTCATCATTATAAGGAGTTTATTCTGCCGTATTATGAAATTGATGAGGTAATTTTAGGCGGTGGCGGCAGTTATAATAACACACTTGTTGAAATGATACGGTATGGATTGAAGGATGAAAAATGTACAATATTCATTCAAGAAGATATAGGCTATTCTTCAGAGGCGAAAGAAGCAATCGCCTTTGCCATTTTAGCAAACGAAACGTATCATCGTAATCCGAGTAATGTGCCGAGTGCAACAGGTGCAAAGAAATCTGTAGTTTTAGGGAATGTAACGTACCCTTCAATATGAAGAAAATGAGGAGAACGTATATGAAGTATATGATTGGAATAGATGGCGGGGGAACGAAGACAGAAGCAATTGCATTTGATAAAGACGGAAATGAACTTGTAAGAGCTACTAGTGGATTTGGAAACATATTAATAGATTTTGAAGAAGCTCTTGTGCATATTATGGAAGCGATTGATCATTGCCAGATAAGTGTAGTGAAAGAGCATTGTGTGTGTATTTGTTTAGGATTAGCAGGTATAAGCGGAGCAAATATAAATGAATTAACATTACGTCTAAAAAAGAAGTATGGAATACAAATTGAAGTTTTTAATGACGCAATGATAGCACATGCAGCCGCTTTAGAAGGAAAGGATGGAATTTTAACGATTGGTGGCACAGGTGCGATTTGTCTAGGGAGAAAAGGAGAAGTACATGAGTATAGCGGTGGATGGGGACATATTTTAGGAGATGAAGGAAGCGGATATTGGATTGCATTACAAGCTTTAAAGAGAATGGTAAATCAATTGGATCAAGGAGTTAGACTTTGTCCATTAAGCTTAAGAATTCAAGATGAGTTTCAACTTTTGACATCGTCTCATATAAAAAGTCTAGTTTATAGATCTGCAAAAGATAAAGTTGCAGCAATCACACCATTAGTTATTCGGGAAGCTAGAAATGGGAATGATGCTGCACATGAAATTATGATGCAAGCTGGAAAGGAATTAGCAAGGATTACAATAGATGTTTATAACAAGATGCAGTTTGATTTATCAGCTTCCATTGCAGTAAGTGGCAGCATATTGCGTTTCGTTCCTGAAATATATGATGAATTTAAGAAATGCTGTGAGAAAAGCATAGGAAAAGTTACATTTATATCACAATCACAATCAGCAGTGAAAGGAACATATTATTTAATGAAAAATATATATTTTAAAAAATAGCTGTATGAGAATTTTTGTATGATTTGTAAATATATGATGTTAAAATGTATAAAGGGATGCGGATAGAAACGTACAATATACATTGTTCTTGAATATTGTATAAGTACTCCTACGTAGAAAGTGAATGATTATATGATTAATAGTATGCAATTTTTGTATTTGGTGGCTTCTTATTTATTTGGAAACATATTGACTGCTTATATAGTAACGAAATGGAGACATAACGTTGATATTCGGGATGAAGGAAGTGGTAATCCTGGTGCAAGAAACATGGGCCGTGTGTATGGAAAAGGGTATTTCGTCGCTACATTTTTAGGCGATGCGATCAAAGGGGCAATCGTAGTTTCTATTGCAAAATACCTTTTTGAAGATTCTACATTTGTAATGCTAACATTATTGGCTGTAATAATTGGACATATTTATCCAGTTTTATTTAAAGGTAAGGGCGGTAAAGGTATTTCAACATTTATCGGAGGACTAATCGCATTTGATTATTTGATAGCGCTTACCCTCGTTGCAGTTTTCATTATATTTTATTTAATCTTTAAAGGATTTACGAAGCCAGGACTAATTACAATTGCTTGTTTACCACTTTGCATGATTTTGTATTCTTACTCAATTGTTACGACTATTTTAAGTGCACTCATCATTGTACTTATTTTATATGTAAATCGCGAATGAAATAAACATTTAATAAGTGGGGTTAATCTCCACTTATCATTTTTTATTAAATAGATAAAGGAGATAGGGCATGGGGTTAATTTATAAAGTTGCTGATCAAGTTTGGGAATTTGAAAGTATACATAAATTGAATTATAAAACATTTGTAGAAGAAATTCCGCAACATGAAGAAACGAAAGATCGTGTTCGTATAGATTGTTTTCATGAAGAAAATACATATTTAATTTGTTTAGATGACGATAAGTTAGTAGGTATGGTTGCGTTGCGAGGAAAACGACCATTCTCGTTAGATTATAAAATTTCAAATCTAGATTTTTATTTGCAAGAACATGGAGAAAACGTATATGAAATTCGTTTACTTTCAGTAGAAAGTGAATATCGAAATGGAAGAGCGTTATTAGGTTTAATTCGCTTTTTACATCGTTATTTACTTCTAAATGGATATGAATTGGCACTCATTTCTGCAACAACACGTGAACTACCTTTATATGAGCAAATGGGATTCAAATCTTTCCATTCGTTAGTTGGTACAGAAGCAGCAGCATTCCAGCCTATGTATGTTACCCCTGCTATGTTTGAAGCGTCGAGTGTTGGGGGAATTATGACGAAAGAGTATACGTTTTTACCCGGACCAGTAGATATTGAAGAGAATGTTCGAAAGGCATTTTCTACTAAGCCTATTTCACACCGTTCTAAGTCATTTCAAGTGACGATGGATAATGTAAAGAAACGATTACTTCAAATGACAAAAGCAAAACGTGTGCAAATCATGTTAGGAACAGGGACATTAGCGAATGATGCCATTGCTTTACAGTTACGTTCTTTAAAAGGAAAGGGGCTCGTATTAACAAATGGGGAATTTGGTAATAGATTAGTCGGGCATGCAACACGTGCAGAGTTACATTTTGATACGTATAAAAAAGAAATGGGAGAACCGTTTATTTATACAGAATTGGAAAAAATAATGGGAGCTGGACATTATGAATGGCTTTGGTTTGTTCACCACGAAACATCAACTGGAATGTTAAATGATTTAGACGAGCTAAATGTTTTATGTGAAAAGTATAAAGTGAAACTATGTGTAGATTGTATTAGCTCAATTGGAGCGATACCGATAGATTTAAAGGATGTATATTTTGCGAGTGGCGTGAGCGGAAAGGCAATTAAATCGTTGACTGGATTATCTTTCGTTTTTCATAATCATAATGTGAAAGTAAACGAGACATTACCAGCCTATATGGATATTGGTATGTACGAAGAAAATGAAAGTATTCCATATTCCCATTCATGGAATTTAATTAATGCTTTGCAAGAAGCGTTGAAGAGATTTGAAGATGAAAAAGCATTTGTAAAAATTAAAGAGACATATGATTATATGGAAGAAGCTATTACTAGTATAGGGTTAAAACTTGTTTCACCTAAAGAATATGCCGCGCCAATTATACTTACGATTCAATTAAATGGAGGTCTTTCTTCTAAAGCGGTCGGTGATGCGTTAGCGTTACAAGGATATATTGTTCATTATGAATCAGCGTATTTACGAAAGAATAATTGGATCCAAATTGCATGCTTAAATCATTATAAAGAACGTGATATGAAGAGGATGTTGAATTGTTTGCAGATGTATGTATTACAGAGTGGGGTACATATATAAAGACTTTTTCATTTCGTATAAAGGAGTTGCGACTTACGAAAACTTAGGAATAGAACATTGGAAGAGGTGTTAGTATGATAACTAAAAAACTACCATTGCATATAGACGATATTAAAAAAGCTCAAACTATTTTGGACAGAAATGCTCGTAAAACTCCATTAGTAAAATCATTTTATTTGACTAGTAAAACAGGTGGAGAAATTCACTTGAAATTAGAAAATATGCAATTAACAGGTTCTTTTAAATTCCGTGGTGCGTTTAATAAAATGTCACAGCTGACAGATCAAGAAAAAGAGAGAGGAGTAATTGCTTGTTCTGCTGGTAATCATGCGCAAGGAATTGCTTTATCTGCTCATTTACTCGGTATTAAAAGTAAAATTGTAATGCCGATTTCTGCCCCTCAAGCGAAAGTTGATGCAACGAAAGGATATGGATCTAAAGTGGTTTTACATGGTGAAACCTTTGATGATGCGAAGGCAAAATGTGAGGAGATTATTAGAGAAACAGGTGAAACATACTTACATCCATATGACGATGTAGAAGTAATGGCTGGTCAAGGTACAATAGGATTAGATATTCTTGATGATATGTGGGATGTTGATACGGTCATTGTACCAATTGGTGGAGGAGGAATTATTTCTGGAATTGCTGTTGCATTAAAATCTTTTAATCCGTCGATTCATATAATTGGTGTCCAAGCAGAAAATGTTCATGGGATGAAGGCATCTTATGACAAAGGTACAATTATAGAACATTATGAGGCACCTACGATAGCAGATGGTTGCGCGGTAAAAATACCAGGCAATTTAACTTTTGAAGTTGTAAAAGAATTAGTAGATGATATTGTAACAGTATCAGAAAAAGAGCTGGAATTAGCGATGAAAGACTTATTACAACGCGGGAAAGCTGTTGTAGAAGGTGCAGGCGCATTAGCTACTGCTGCTCTACTTGCAGGGAAAGTGGATACATATATTAAGGGGAAAAAAGTAGTAGCGGTTATATCTGGTGGGAACGTAGACTTACAGCGCATATCGAGTGTTTGTGAACAATTTTTTGTGGCGAATGAAGTGAAATGAAATAGTACATTTAAACATTGTGTAATAAAAGAGGAGCTAAGTAACATTATATTAGCTCCTTTTTCATTATGTTTGTGCGGGAGTAAATAATGACTCCATTTTTACTTTGCTCTTTTCTCGAATTTCGGCGTCTGCATGGCGCATCACGTATTTATGAGCTACAGCGATCGCCAAAACATCATCTAATAAGCCAATCCCAATAATAGCAGCTATATCTGGAATAAAGTCGATTGTTAATACGTAATAGGATAGAGCGGCTAATATGATGAATTTCGCTTTAGTAGGTAACCCTTTTTTTCTCATTGTGTAATATAAAATAATACTTTCATATACGCTAGATTTACCGAGATCTGCTGAGCTTTTCTTGAATTTTTTCCAAAGTTTCTGTTTCTCCATATAAACACTCCTTTTACAAAAAAATAGATTTTTTAAAAGGATAGACAAAGAAGTGAGAGACTAATCAATTTTATAGTTTTTCTTAATGTATATTTCAATAAAAATAGGGAATTACCTGTTCAAAATAATAGAATGTTGGTTATGTAACGACTCACAGTGTATATGTTCGTTCCAAGTAAAGGTACTACGTAGATAACGTTTTGTGGTAATGCGTATTAAAGTTAATTTTTCACATTAATCTCTGCATTCGTACAATGTTGAATTACTTCTAAATAATCTATTGATGAGAAATTTAGTAATTCTTGAATAGCCCCTTTCCTCGCTGGTGATTCATAGGCTTCTAATGTGATTCTGTTATTAATCGATTAGCTGCTTCATCTAGCATTTCAGGTGTTACTTTGTTTTGAATTATTTTTTCCTCTCTTTTCTCCCATCTTCTTGAAAGTAGTCACTTCGGTGATGTTTTTTTATTTTCTCAGATGAAGCCGATGAGTTTGAGTTTTAGAATTTTATCGTGGTATTATTTATGTAACGAGGGGATGTTGTAAGAAAAAATACAATTTTTTTGGGGAATGAGAATGGGAATTTATAACTATGAAGCGAAAGAGGATTTGCAAGTAGGAGAAGTTTGTTTAGAACGAGATATTTATGAAATTGTAAATTTTTACAAGAAAGGGTCAATAGTTTTATGTGATTCAGTATCTCGGTTCAGTGCGAATTCAGACAGAATGTTTAAAGTGATAAATAGGATAGAAACATATATGCATAAAAATGAAGACTATACATATCAGGTTTCGGATAGGCCAAAGTTGATTTATGTAGTTGAACAGGTAAGATAAGGAAAGCATTCATAACGGATGCTTTTTTCTTTGCTATATAGAAAGTACACATTAAACGTAAATTTGAACGAAATGTATGTAAATGATTTAGTTTTTATTAAACATTTATTAAGTGGTATGGGGGAAGAAAAATGAAGATAATAGAACTACCAATTGAATTCGAATTTAACGAGCAAAAACAATGTATTTATCCAAGTTTAATAATAGTAAACGATGAATTAACTTTAGTAGATACAGGGTATATGAATTTTTTACCTTTAATTGAAGAGGCAATTTTAAAACATGGATACAAGATGAAAAACTTAAAAAATATAATTATTACTCATTATGATGACGATCATATAGGATCTTTATATGATTTTAAAGTGAAATATCCTCAAGTTAATATTATTGCTAGTGAAATTGAATCTAACTACATTAATGGTGATATAAAATCAGAGAGATTAGTTCAAGCAGAAGAAATGTTAGAACGTATGCCAAATGAAGAAAAAGAATTTGGTAAATGGTTTATACAACAGTTAAAAAATATAAGACATATTTTCGTCGATGAAAAAGTACATGATGGACAAATAATTTTGAATGGTGAATGTCAAATAGTAGCGACCCCAGGACATACTTCGGGACATATTTCATTATATTTTCCGGACTTACACAGTGTAATTACAGGAGATGCAGCCGTTCAAGATAATGGTGAATTAGTAATAGCTAATCCGAATTTTTGTTTAGATATAGAAAAAGCGGAAGAGTCTTTAAAGAGGATTAAAGACCTTAAAGCTGTAAAGTATTATTGCTATCATGGAGGGGAATTCAATATATAAAATAATAAAAAACCGATCTTTCTTATATAGAAAAGATCGTTTTTTAATTCATAGATTCTGCAATTTGAATTAAATCCTTGATGTTATATTTTCCTTGTATATAGCGTTTGTTACCAATTGCAATTGTGTATTGAAAACCATTTTTCTGAAAAAGGAGCTCATATGCTGAATCGAAATGAGGATTGTATAATGCTTTTATATTATTTTTTAAGCTATAGAACTTAGCGCCCCTATGTACATAGAAATTTAATTTGTTTTGAACTGGTGAAACAGTGATTTTAAAAATCCCATTAATATCTTCATTGTAGTATTGGAGGTTTAAGTAATCGTTATAGATGTATCCTTGAAATTCGTGAATTTCGAACGTGAATTTTGTAGGAGTAAGTATATGTTTCTTACACTTCATTTCATATTCTTTTACGGTAGTAGCTTCTTTCATAAATGGATTCGTTCCATCATAAATTTGATTAATTCGAGATATTTTATTATTCTTTGTTACTATTTCCAAAATGAAACCGATAGTAAATTCATCATTAGTGCCTTTGAAATAAGAAATAAGAATTGTAGTATCTTCTTTTGGAGATAGTACGGTTTTAATTTCATGAATAGGTTTTTCCTTTTGGAAAGTAGGTAGTTTAACTCCTTCTGTTACATATGACTGCATTAATTCTTTATCATTTTTGAGCAAAGCATGTTTGAATTCACTGATTACATCTGTTTGAGATTTTGCCGTTATAATTGTGGTGGATTGAAAATATAGTAAGTAAAATATGCAAAAGATCCTTATGAATGTAGTTGTCAATTTTATCACCCTATAACTATATTTCCGTAACATTGAAATATATATGTACAGGAGGGGAGAAGATGAGTTTATTATTTGATGTAATAGCAGATATCATTTTATTTTTCCCTCAAAATGACATGAAATTAAAACATCATATTGCTAAATTAAGCGAATTTGAGTGGTTTCGAAAACTACACGAAGATACAAAGTATACAAAATTAATTTGGAGTAATAGAAAAATTAAGAAGTTCATTTTGTCTTCTACTAACATGGAAGCATTAATAAAATGTGAGAAAAAGCAAAAAGAATTTGTCCACCTAGTACACGATGAATATAAAAAAAGAAGATAAGAATTTTTTTATTTTTCATATTTGGGGAAACAAATGGTACAATGAAAGCTAATGTGAAAAATAAGGAAAAGAAGTGGTCAATGTGAAAAACTTTTTAGAATTAGGAATTAGTGAAACGTTTAATCATACATTACGTGAAAATGGAATTACAGAAGCAACACCGATTCAGGAGGAAGCAATTCCTGTTATACTGTCAGGTAAAGATATTATTGGGCAGGCGAAAACAGGAACGGGTAAAACGTTAGCATTTGTGTTACCAATTTTAGAAAAAATCGATCCAGAATGTAGCGATGTTCAGGCTTTAATTGTTGCACCAACAAGGGAACTAGCACTGCAAATTACAACTGAAATTAAAAAAATGCTTGTGCAAAGAGAAGATATTAATGTATTAGCGATTTATGGCGGTCAAGATGTAGCACAACAATTGAGAAAGTTAAAAGGTAATACACATATTGTTGTTGCGACACCAGGACGATTATTAGATCATATACGACGTGAAACAATTGATTTGAGTAATCTTACAACGATTGTATTAGATGAAGCGGATCAAATGCTTTATTTCGGTTTCTTATATGATATTGAAGATATTTTAGATGAGACACCTGGTAGTAAACAAACGATGTTATTCTCAGCAACGATGCCAAAAGATATTAAAAAATTGGCGAAGCGTTATATGGATGAACCGCAAATGGTTCAAGTACAAAGTGAAGAAGTAACGGTAAATACAATAGAGCAACGTGTCATTGAGACGACAGATCGTGCAAAGCCAGATGCACTTCGTTTTGTTATGGACCGTGATCAGCCATTTTTAGCAGTTATTTTCTGTCGTACAAAGGTTAGAGCGAGTAAGCTTTATGATAATTTAAAAGGACTAGGTTATAATTGTGCTGAACTTCATGGTGATATACCTCAAGCGAAACGTGAAAGAGTTATGAAGAGTTTCCGCGAAGCTAAAATTCAGTACTTAATCGCAACGGATGTAGCAGCTCGTGGACTTGATGTAGATGGTGTAACGCACGTATTTAACTATGATATCCCTGAAGATGTAGAAAGTTATATTCACCGCATTGGCCGGACAGGACGTGCAGGTGGATCAGGTATTGCAATTACGTTCGTTGCAGCGAAAGATGAAAAACATTTAGAAGAAATTGAAAAAACGCTTGGTGCACCAATACAAAGAGAAATAATCGAACAACCGAAGATAAAACGTGTAGATGAAAATGGAAAACCGGTACCAAAGCCGGCTCCGAAGAAATCAGGCGAGTATCGTCAAAGAGATAGCCGTGAAGGTTCAAGAAGTGATTCAAGAAGTGATTCAAGACGTGGTTCGAGAAATGGCTCAAGAAGTGATTCAAGAAATAGTTCAAGAAATGAAAACAACCGATCATTTAATAAGCCAAGTAATAAAAAAGGTAGTACAAAGCAAGGTCAGCAAAGACGTGGCCGTTAAATAATTATAATTGTAAAGAGTCGCAAAATATTGTGGCTCTTTTTTTGTTTGTATAGAACAAGGATGATAGCAAGAAAAAAACGGAAATTTCATTCACCGTATTTAAAACTTACAAAGGAAAGTTTATAGTCCAAAACCAGTAGAACAAGGGTATTACAACCATGTCGTAATTCAAGAACAAGTGCAACTTACGTATGGACAATATTTAATCGAAAAAAATCGAGAGAAAGCAATTCGTACTAGCTCCTCTGATGATGATACGAATTATGAAAAAATCAATTGGTATAACGATATAAAAACATCTTTTGCAAACAAAGAATTGGCCGATTTGGTGAAAGAAATTTGTAACTTTGTTAGTTTTGTTCGATGGGAACTCGAGATGCACAACTGCCATCCTTATTGGGAAGTTACTTACTACGGCGATGAAGGTAATGTAGTGTGAAGTTAATAGAAGGGATAGTATGCGAAATAAGAAAAAGGACTAGCAGTCGTACCTGCTGTCCTTTAATAGGAGAAAAAGTAATCTTGTTTAGAACTACGCATAAACAGAAAATCTGCTTGTGATTAGTTTTACCCTAAATATAAGTGTCTATACAAAAAAAGGGATAAGTAAAAAATACTTATCCCCGGAAGGGAAATCCCAAGCACCAAAATGGCTCGTATTGGTCTGCAGGTTCAAAAGTAGTATATGTAAAACAAAAAATCTCATACAAAAAGCAGACAACGATTTTGGTTGTCTGCCAGTGAGCTCAATGAGTTAGCTAATTGTGATAATTTGCATCCCCATTGCGAGAAGAGTGAAGCTGCTAGTTCAAACAGCTTGTTCGTATTATTTTCGATTCCCTAAAAAATATACAGAGAAAGCAGATAAGTGAAAAATCTATCTGCTTCTGCTGTAACAAAAGAAAGAAGTATTAGCCGTGGACACGGCGGCTTGAAAATAGTATGTATTTTTATTTAGAAAATATTCAGGGGGTGAAGAAACATGGAATGTTTAATAAATGGTGTTTGCGAAATTAATCAACTAATTAGTAAAACAAAGTAGAAAAAGAATGAGCAAATATAACAATAAAAAGGTAAATGTTCAAAAGAGTGATGAGTATAAAGTAAAACAAAATAGCTATATTAAAGCTTGATTTTCATGAAAAATAAAGCACACATATAAGTGTGCTCTTATGAACGCTTTAGATTTGTGTGACTACATAGTCAACATACAATAAAATATGCTTGTTTGATATAAATGTGTGTCAAATCTATAACATATATTTTGGGGTGTATAAGGAATATTAAATGTTAATTAGCCAAGCATATTGTTTTTATTAACGAATTTGTGCAACTGTTAAAGCGGCAGAACGAATATCTACTGTACCAATTACTTCAACGGGTACAATTTGAATTAAATCACCAGGGTTTAAGTTTATTAGAATGACACCGCTGGATACATCTACTTCACCAGTGCCAATGATATTAGAACGGACTGCGGTTCCTGATCCTGCAATAATATTAGTTGATGAGTTTAGTGTTAAGAAAAAGCGCGCTGCTTCCGGGGCTACTGGAACATTATCGAGGCTGATTGTTAATGTATAACTGATTTGATAAATACCAGCTACTTGAATTCTAATACCAGTTCCTGTACTAATTGTATCATTGATTACAGGGACAGTAATGTTTGGATTTGGGCCCGTACTAGGTAGTAGTAGTGGCGTGAATAGTGTGGCAAATTGAGGTGAAGTAGCATTAAAAGCAAAACCGAGAGCTGGTAGTGTACTGGGGGCTTGTGCTCTACAATTAAAGTTCGTGAGCTTACGACTAGATGATCGTATATTTTCACTCCTTTCTTTCATTTAGATTGCGTGAGTAACAACCTCACGTTTTGGACAAGCACAATACAATATATGAAAATTTATAGTGAATAGTGCAGAAGTGTACTGTTATGGGTAACACTAATTGCCTATTGTACAAAGGAGATACTACGCTTACAGAAATAGTTTGTAACCTAAAGCTGAAAAAATAGTATGAATAGAGTTGAAAATGCTATTTAGAAATGAAAGGAAACATAATAAAAAGGAACATACATATAAGCATGCTCTTTGACAAGAAAGGTAGATTTTTATGAGTGGATTCCTCCATACAATAATATATGCTTGTCCGGTTAATAGTTGAGAAAGGGAGAATGCATATGGAACGAATGGAAGCGTATAACAAAATAAAGATTTCATTTTATAGTAAAGGGGAATAGATATGTGTATTTATTGGGAAAACGTAGTTAAAGAGTTCTTTAAGAGGTAAGAACTGGAACGAAATAAAAGAGCAGCTAGCAAAAGCTAACTGCTCAATACAAGGAGATACAGAGAAGACTACTTTACATGAATGTTGGCATACAGCCTACATTCAGTATTGACCGAATATTTATTTTAAATCCAATTTATTTAAAGTAAACATCCCAACAGATAAAATGGCTGCGCCTGCTACAGAACCTAGCCAGTCTCTCCAGCTTAATGTGTTTAAAGATGCATCTATTAAATTCATAATTAAGAAGATAGCAAACATTAATACACCAAATGCTAAACATCCCCAAAATGTTTGCAAATATTTAATCATCTTATTTCGGAACTTGCTCATATAAATCACCCTTATTAATAATTTATATTTTTATAAATAAATTATCGCATGTGCAAAAATTAAAAGTATGAAATATGCAAAATTACATATTGGAACTTAACAAAATAATCCATTCATAAGTAAATAGATCGAACAGAGGGAAACCGTTTCGTATGAATCAATTGTCATTTTTTGAAGTCATCGATGAAAAGGAGATGCGTAGATTTGTGGTAAAGGAGCTGAAAAACTATAAAGTATTGTGCGTTTGAATGAAGAATCAAGAAAAATAGGATCAAGCGGGGGCATCGTTCTTTTCCTCAAATGAAAGGTGACGGTAAGAAACATGAGATACATTTTAAACAAATTAAACGGAAGTTAAAAAATAAAAATTTATAAAGGAAATAGAAAGTAGGGAGTTGTATATATACGATAATAGGAAACTTTTTACTAACTAAGCATATAATTTAAATAGACCGACAGTCGGTCCGATGGGAAGGGGAACTTGAATGCGAATAGTAAAGGAATATGAGGAGCGTAGAAAAGAAATTTTAGAAACAGCTGAACGATTATTTCTTACGAAAGGTTATACAAAAACAACAGTAAATGACATTTTAAAAGAGATAGGGATAGCAAAGGGGACGTTTTATCACTATTTTAAATCGAAAGAAGAAGTAATGGATGAGATTATTATAAGGATTATTAAAGAAGATGTTGCTAAAGCGAAAGTAATCGTCTCTAATCCAAATATACCAGTATTAGAAAAGTTATTTCGAGTTTTAATGGAGCAATCTCCAAAATCAGGTGATATAAAAGATAAAATGATTGAGCAATTTCATCAACCAAATAATGCAGAAATGCATCAAAAAAGTTTAGTACAATCCATTATTCATTTATCTCCTTTATTAACAGAAATTTTAGAACAAGGAATTGAAGAAGGGATATTTTCGACTTCATATCCACAAGAAACGATTGAACTATTACTATCTTCAGCGCAAGTCATATTTGATGATGGGTTATTCCAATGGAAGCCAGAAGAAATGATGAGGAGGGTGAAAGCTTATATTAAAATGATGGAAGTATCTGTTGGAGCGAAAGAAGGATCCTTTAATTATATGCTGGAGGTTTTAATGAAACAGAAATAATATTTTTTCTGTTTGTTTATTATAGACCGGCAGTCGGTCTAAATTAAAGGAAGGGTGTGATTATGATATCTATTAGTATAAAACCTTCGATGAAAGATTTTTATTTAATGGTGAGTGGGCAAATTATTACTATTTTAGGTTCGACACTTTTACGTTTTGCTCTGTCATTATATGTGCTAGATTTAACAGGGCGTGCTGATATATTCGCAGGATTATATGCGATAACGAGTATTCCGTTTTTGTTAGCTCCTCTTGGCGGAGCGATAGCAGATCGTTTCAATCGTCGAAATGTAATGGTTATTTTTGATTTTATAAATACTGCGATTGTATTAAGCTTTATAGTTTTGTTATTTACTGGATTTGTATCTATTCTATTGATTGGAACAATTATGTTTTTACTGGCGATCATTAGTGCAATGTACGCACCAGTTGTAATGGCAAGTATTCCGCAATTAGTTCCAGAGAAAAAGTTAGAACAAGCGAACGGTATTGTAAATGGTGTGCAAGCATTATCTAATATAGTTGCTCCTGTATTAGGAGGAATATTGTACGGCATAATTGGTTTGAAAATGCTCGTGATAATCAGTTGTCTTGCTTTCTTTTTATCTGCGATTTTAGAAATGTTTATTACAATACCTTTTATAAAGGGAGTGCAAGAAAGCCATATCATACCGACAATTGTAAAGGATATGAAAGAAGGGTTTATATATGTTTTAAAACAACCATTTATTTTGAAGGCTATGTTACTTGCAACTTTACTAAACTTAATTTTGACACCGTTATTTATTGTTGGAGGACCTATTATTTTACGAGTAACTATGCAGATTAGCGATACGATGTATGGAATTGGGATGGGGTTAATTGATTTTGCCACCATATTAGGTGCATTGTCAATCGGTTTCTTTGCTAAAAAGTTACAGATGAAAACATTATATTATTGGATGCTTATTATAGCTCTATTAGTAATACCGGTGGCCCTATCGGTCACACCATTTATTCTTAATTTAGGACACTATCAACCATTTATCCTCTTTATACTTTCTTCTATTTTAATTGCAATGATCATGACAATTGTATCCATCTATGTGATTACTGTAGTTCAAAAGAAAACACCAAATGAGAACTTAGGAAAAGTAATGGCAATTATAACAGCGGTATCCCAATGTATGGCACCGATTGGGCAAGTCATTTACGGTTTTATGTTTGAAGAATTCAGTATGAAAATTTATTTACCTATATTAGTTATTAGTTTCATAATGTTATTAATAGCAGTTGTGACGAAGAAAATACTATCCAATGAAGGGAACTAGCTTAATATGATTAGGAGAATGTTAAAAAGAGATTTCTCTCAAAATAAAATGATAATTACCATTTTATTTATGTTTATCATGTTATCAAGTCTTTTAATGGCTAGTGCTTCAAGTAATGTTATAAATCTATTGAACTCAATGGATCAATTGGTTAAAGTATCAAACGCACCGCACTTCGTACAAATGCATGCAGGAGAAGTAAATCAAAAGTCAATTGATTCCTTTGTAGAAAAAAATCCGTTTGTAAAAAAACAGCAAACGGCTGAAATGGTTCAAATAAATGGATCTAACATTTTTATTAAAAAGAAAAATCAAGCAGAACATAATAGTGTAATGGACATTAGTTTCGTGAAACAAAATAGTAAGTTTGATTTTTTATTAAATTTAAATAATGAAGTGGTCGATGTTAGGAAAGGGGAAATAGGTGTACCCATTTATTATATGCAAAAATATAATTTGCGGATGGGAGATAAAATATGGGTTATTAAAGATAATAATGAACTAGAATTTACGATTTCAGCATTTGTTCGTGATGTTCAAATGAACCCATCAAACGTTAGTTCAAAACGATTTGTAATAAGCAATAAGGATTTTGAAAGAATAAAAAGAAATTTTGGAGAAAGCGAATATCTTATTGAATTCCAGCTAACAGACGAAAATAAAATAAATGAATTTGAAAATCTATATAAGTCATCGAACTTACCACAAAAAGGTCCCTCTATTACGTATTCACTATTTAAAACACTCAATTCATTAACAGATGGAATAATAGCTGCAGTACTTATCATAATAAGTGGATTATTAATGTTAATTGCAATGTTATGTATTAGATTTACGATCATTACTTCGATGGAAGAAGATTATCGAGAAATTGGTGTTATGAAAGCAATTGGGATTCATAACAAAGATATTCAAAAATTATATATAACAAAATATATTGTGATTTCAGCTGGTGGATGTATATGTGGATATATACTCTCACTATTTGTTACAAAAATCTTCACTTCAAATATCACCCTTTATATGGGGGCGGCAAATAAAAGCATTTTACACAATATTGTGCCATTCATAATTACAACATTGTTATTTTTAGTCGTTATCCTGTTCTGTCGTATTATTTTGCGGAATTTTAGGGGAATTACAGCAATAGACGCTTTACAATCAAGAGATAAACTAGGAAAAAGAAAGATTAGAAAATCTTTTTCACTCAAACAAACTAAATTTACAAATGTAAATATATTTATTGGTATACAAGATGTTATAAAAAGATTCAAGTTATATCGTGTGTTAAGTATCGTATTAATAATAGCTGTGTTCATGATTGTTGTACCTGTTAACTTTTTGTATACGATTCAGTCACCGGATTTTGTAAATTATATGGGAACAGGAAAAAGTGATATTCGAATAGATTTACAGCAAACTGAAAATATAGAGAAACGTTTTAAGGGTGTTATTTCATATGTAAAAAATGATAAAGAAGTAGAAAAATATGCAACATTTGTTACGAGTACATTTAAAATGGTAAACGCTGATGGTACACATGAAAACTTAAATGTAGAAGTGGGAGACTTCACTACATTTCCATTAGACTATATGCAAGGTAGGGCACCAAAAAATGAAAATGAAATTGCTCTTTCTTATATGAACGCAAATGAATTAAAAAAGAATGTAGGGGATCATATCGTTTTATTTGTTGATGGGAAAGAGAAAACACTAACGATTAGTGGTATGTATCAAGATGTAACAAATGGCGGGAAAACAGCTAAAGCTAGTTTTTCTAATAATAATGAAAATATATTATGGTATGTAGTAAATGTAGATATGAAGCCTAAAGTGGATTTGCAAGAAAAAGTGAAGGAGTATAAACAGAATTTTAGTTCTGCAAAAATAACAGATACAAATGATTATGTAACGCAAACTTTAGGAGAGACAATTAAACAATTAAGACTCGTGACGCAAGTGGCTATTTTGATTGCGATATTGATATCAGTTTTAATTACTGCGATGTTTTTTAAACTGATATTAGCAAAAGATTTTTCGCAAATTTTAATTATGAAAAATATCGGTTTTTCTAGTAAAGATATTCGTATACAGTATATAACACGTTCTATCTTCATTGTATTATTAGGCATTGTGATAGGGACATGTATAGCTGCTACGTTTGGTGAAATGTTAGTAAGTTGGTTAGGGTCTTTTATGGGAGCTGCTCATATAAAGTTTGTCGTGAATCCTATCGTTTCTTATGTAATATGTCCAGCTATATTATGTATATGTGTGACTGCAACAACGCTTTTCAGTAGTTTTACTATGAAGCAAACAAACGATGTAAAGCCAAATGGGGAGTAGGGGTGTATCACTTGAAAAAAATTTTAGAAGTAAAGGAATTAAATAAAACATATTCAATAGATGGAAATGCAAATTATTATGTGCTAAAAAATATAGATTTAGAGGTTTATGAGGGAGAATTTGTATCGGTCATGGGGCCTTCTGGTTCTGGGAAATCGACGTTATTATATAATATTAGTGGAATGGATCAAATGTCGTCAGGAAGTGTGAAATTTGGTAGTAAAGAAATATCTCGTATGAAAGAAGAAGCGTTAGCCAAGTTGCGCCTTACTGAAATAGGATTTATTTTTCAGCAGAGCAACCTTCTTAGAAACTTGAACCTATTTGATAATATCATCTTGTCAGCATATTTAGCGAAATGTGAGAGTAAAAAAATAGTAAATAAACGTGCTCTAGAGCTAATGGAGAATATGGGGATAAGTGATATAGCGTCTCATTATATAACCGAAGCATCTGGGGGGCAATTACAAAGAGTCTCTATTTGTAGAGCGCTCATTAATAATCCAAATATTATTTTTGCAGATGAGCCGACTGGTGCTTTAAATTTAAAATCAACAGAAGAAGTAATGCAAATATTATTAAATATTAATCGTGGTGGAACGACCATTATGTTAGTCACTCATGATGTGAAAGTAGCAGCAAAAACAGAAAGAATTCTTTTTATGGCGGACGGAGAAATTGTTAGTGAAATACAGTTAGGTAAGCTTAGGAACGATGATTTAAAAGCGCGAGAAGAGAAGTTGTTAAACTGGTTAGCTGTACTTGGATTTTAAAGAGAAAAACTCCTATTGAATGTAGGAGTTTTTCTTTGTCTTAAAGTTCTAAAAGATATATAATAATTTTCTGAATATTAAAATTGGAGGGGTGCAAATGAAAAATGAAACGTTGCACACGCAAGAAGATATTATTAAAATGCTGGATTCATTATTAAGACCAGCAGAACCATTTTGGAATGAATTTTATGCGAATAGAGAAAAAGATGTTCCGTTTTTTGAAAATGTTCCAGATGAGAATCTAGTTTCGTATATACAAAAAAAGCGGGTTTCAAAAGGAAAAGTACTGGAACTTGGATGTGGTCCGGGTAGAAACGCAATTTATCTAGCAAATGAAGGGTTTGATGTAACAGCAGTAGATTTATCTATAGAAGGCATTAACTGGGCAAAAGAGAGGGCGTTAGCAAAAGGAGTAGAAATTGAATTTATTTGTGATTCAATTTTCAATTTAGAGGTTCAAAATGAATTTGATTTTGTATACGATTCGGGCTGTTTGCATCATATTCCACCACATAGAAGAGTAAATTATGTGAATTTAATTAAAAACACATTGAAATCAGGTGGTTATTTCGGATTAACGTGTTTCGCGGCAGGTGATTTAGATGAGCGAAATGGATCAGAAATAACAGATTGGGACGTATATAGAGGATGGAGTTTACAAGGAGGTCTTGCTTATTCGGAAGAAAAACTAAGAGAGATATTTAAAGGATTTGAAGTGATTGAAATTAGAAAGATGGAACAGATTGAACAACCAAATACTATGTTTGGAGAATCCTTTCTTTGGACAGCATTATTTAAGAAGAAATAAGAATGTAGATAATTGACAAACTCATCGTTTTTATAGACAATATAATAATGAGAATGTATGTTCGTTTTTTGTTAACCGATGTATATTTTGCATAAATACATAACAAGGGGTTGTCTCTCATGCCCATCAACTTAAGAACGAAAACAAAATGAACTTTCGTTCAAACAAACTAAAAAACACGTAATGTACTTTTG